>NZ_JBFAKH010000001.1:135817-332453 GCF_040655635.1 Streptomyces sp. NPDC050388 | reverse complement strand
GTCAGGGTGGGCCCCCACATCGAGATCACCGTCCTCGACGACGGCACCGGCGCCGGCGGCCACGATGACGGCGGACAGGGCACCGGCCACGCCGGTACCGGGTTCCGGCCACTCTCCGTATGTCCGTTATCGGCTCGGCGTCACGCCGGCGAGTTCGGCGCCCGGTGACTCCACGGGGGTGCAGTACGGCAGGTCGTCGATGGGGAGGTCGGTGCAGAACCGGCCGATCAGCTCCGACGACTCCTCCCTGCGCTCGACGGTGACCAGGTGGTCCGCCTCCTTGACGGTCGTGAACCGCGCCACGGGCATCGTCGCGGCGAGCTCGCGGCCCATCTCGGGGGTGCACAGGGTGTCGTACTCCCCCGTGAACACCAGGGTCGGCACGTCGGGGACGGGCAGGGGCTCGTAGCAGCCGTGCGTCACCAGTCTCGTGTTGTGCTCGAGCGCCTTCTTGATCTCGTCCGGCGTCTGGTTCATGAACTGCCGCTGGAGGAGGCGTGTCACGGCCGCGTGCCTGCGGACCTTGCCGGCGCCCGGGTTCGACATGAACAACCGCACCAGTCCGCCGACGGCCGCATCGGTGTCGCCCCGTTCGAAGGCGTGCGACAGGCGCGGTACGACGTCGGTGTAGATCTCGGGGAGGCGCTTCGCCGCGCCGCAGAAGACGATGCGGCGGACGAACTCGGGATGCAGTTGCGCGAAGCGGAGGCCGACCACTTCGCCGAAGCAGCCGCCGAAGAGGTTCACTTGCGGCATCCCGGTCTCCACCAGCATGTGCTTGACCGCGGAGGCGAGGAAGTCGATGCCGTACCGGGAGGGCAGGAAGTCCGCGCTGCCGTATCCCGGAAGATCCACGGTGATCAGCGTGCAGAGCGGAGCCAGCCACTTCTCGTGCGCCTGCCAGGAGTACCGGTCCTGGGAGGAGCCGCCGAGCAGCAGCAGCGGCGCCGTTCGCGGGGCGCTCTGATGGACGATCCGGCACCCGTACGCGAAACCCTCGAAACTGAGGCTCCGCTCCTCCGCCCGCTCCGAGGGCTCCGATGGCTTCGAGGGTGGAGGAGTGGACCCGTGGCGCTGTACGTTCAGTGCAATCTGGGCGGTGGTGGGGGCAGTGCGCATGGACGGCTCCGGTACAGGGGAATGAGGACGAACCAGTCCATGATTACCAGCAACCGCGCCTTTTCCCCGCAATCATTCGTTTATGGGCGATCCCGGCAATGTGTCATATTCAGCTCGAACGGCCCTGATGAGTTTTTTTGACTGCCCGGTCAAGTGGACGTGACGGGGCGGTAGCGCACGTTCACCGGGGCTGAGGGGCCGTCGCCGTTCAGCAGTGCGAGCCGGACGGGAGCCCCGCCGGGTGGTCGAACAACCGGATCCCGTCACCCAGCAGTACCGGAGCGACGTGCAGGCCCACCTCGTCGACCAGCCCGCGTTCCAGCAGTTGCCGTCCGCGGCCTTCAGCCCGATCCGGACCGCCTCGGCGACGTCGCAGCTCAGGAACGTCACCCCCGCGACGGGCTGCGCGTCCTGCGGGTGGTGGGTGAGCACGAACACCGGTCCCCGCCACGCACCCCCGTAGATCGCCCCGGTGCCCGGGTGGAAGTCCCAGCCGTCCCAGCCGTCCCGGCCTCCCAGAACGAAGCCAGAATGAAAAAGGACCAGCTTTTCCGCTGGTCAGAAGGTACTTGCGCCCCTGGCAGGACTCGAACCTGCGGCCAAGCGCTCAGAAGATGCGGGCAAGCCTTGGTAGGTCCACCCGATCGGCCTACGCCGGCACCGCGCCGGGCCGCCGACGTCCTTTCAAGGCGTGGAAGTTCATCCTCAGCGTCTGTCTCTCGTTCACCCTGGTGCTTGCCTTGCCCAACCTCTTTTAGGTGGGTTCTCACGTGCTGCCTCCCGCGGTGCGCCGACGGCGTCCCAAGGGTCGAGGCATGCATGGCGGGGCTGCTGCAGAGCACCAGTGTGGAGGATCGCGTACGCCGAGGGCACTTGGCCTGCAAAGTCGCCGGCCTGGGGTGTTGTGCAGGATTCCCCGTGGCCTCCCTCCAGCTCACCGCGATATGCCCTCTCTGCGGGCACGTGAGGGACGCGCAATGGGGCGCTCCGTACTGTCAGTACCAGCGGACAAGGCCGGCCGCGCCCTGCCCGGTGCGGACGGCGTGGCGGAGAACGCGCAGCGGGCCGTCAAGGAGTTCCTCGGCGTCGTAGTCGGGATCGTCTCCCAGACCGGTCATCCACCGGTGGATCCGCTCGACTGCGTCACGCCGCTGGGTTCCGGTCAGGGCCAGGGCCTCCTCCGCCGCAAGGAGCTGGGCGCGAACCTCCTCGGCGTGCAGCAGGAAGTCCCCGAACCAGCCCGGCAGCCGCAGCACCGCATCGGGACCGAGCGCGTAGGCCAAGGCCGAGAAGGGGCTGGCCTTGCGTGCCGTGGCGGCGAACAGGCCCTCCTCCTCCTTGGGCGGGAACCGGGCCATGACGGCGTCGCCCAGCGCCTCCACCGGATCGGAGTCGTCATGGCAGTTGTCGAAGAATGCGCTGAGCCGGAAGGCGTCCTCGTGAGCGACCCAACTGCCGGGAGAAGTCTCGGACGCGCTGAACAAGGACTCCGGTGCCGTGCTCCGCCACCAAGCCAGTTTCCCCGGCACATCGGCGTCCGCCGGCATGGGTGCCGACGGCGAGGTCTGAACCGCTGCTTGCAGCAGCTCCCTCATCTTCTGGTCAGACACCGTCCCGATGACCCACACACCCATGACGCTCAACTCCGCCTCCGCTCCCGGCCGCTCTCGAGCCCTGATCGTGCACGACTCCGCCGGATGGCGAAGAGCCCAGGTCGGCGTAGCGACTTCGGCCGGGTGGGCGTGGCGCTGGAGCCGTGCGCCGTCGTAGGGGTTCGCGTGGTCGTCCTCGGCTTCCAGCCACTTGAAGAAGGTGCGCAAGGTGCGCTGGAGGGTGTGAGGTCCACCCTGCCGCTCGCCCTTCCCGCCGTCGTAGTGCGCGCGGAAGAAGACATTCAGGGCCGGGGCGGCGCAGTCCAGGAAGCCAGCGGTCCAGGGTGCGCGCTGCCTCGGTGTACGCGGTGACCGTCTTCTCGGCGTAGGGCCTACCGCGCTTGTTGTTGCCGGCCCGCAGGTGCGTTGCGTAGTCGCTCAGTACGTGTGCGTGCGTGCCGGCAGCGTCCTCACGCTCGTGTGTGCTCCGTACGGACGCGGGACGACGTGCGATCTTGCTCGTGCTCTGCTGTGTGCGCAGAGGGCTCCGTGTCATGCCTGTGGCTCTCTCGTGAGAGCTGGGCAAAGTCGAGTCGGCGACTCACCTTGCCCAACTATCGGACGGGTGAGTCACAGCGCTCCGGCTGGGGCGCTTGAGCCACGTTTCCGCAGCTCAGACAGCGTGTGCGCCCCCGGCAGGACTCGAACCTGCGGCCAAGCGCTTAGAAGGCGCCTGCTCTATCCACTGAGCTACGGGGGCCCGGGTGTGGTGGCCACTGTCGTGATGCCCGGGTGTGGCCGGTTCCTGACGTTGCCGGGGACAAGGATAGGGCTCCCGTGCCCTTGCCCCTGTCGCTTCGCCTCCGTGGCTCGATGTGGAGGTCCGGTGAAGCGGTCCCGATAATCGCAGGCGGGTACGAATCGTGCACCGCTTTCGGCCTCTCGCGCATCGGGTGTTGTGCACTCGTTATGCCTCGACCGCACTCGCGCCCCAGTCGTCCCTTCCGCCCCTTGTGTCCGATCGGCGCGCAGACATGCTCATATGCTTCAGAATTCCCCTGAAATTGGGCATTCTTCGCATGTGGTGACCTTGGACGTACGGCCCCAGCTGCTCGACGCACTCTCCGCCCTGCGCGACCGTGTCGCCGCCGCACGCTTCCCGCTGCCCCTGGCGGGGGCCCCACGCGCGCGTGCCAACCGCGACGAACTGCTCGCGCAGCTCGACGACTATCTGGTGCCCCGCCTGAGAGAGCCCCAAGCGCCGTTGCTGGCCGTCGTCGGGGGCTCCACCGGGGCCGGAAAGTCCACCCTGGTGAACTCTCTCGTGGGGCGGCGGGTCAGCGAGGCGGGGGTGCTGCGGCCGACGACACGCACACCGGTGCTTGTCTGCCATCCGGAGGACCACCACTGGTTCAGCGGGATGCGGGTGCTGCCCGACCTCACCCGTGTGTGGGTGCCCCAGCAGGAGGCCGAGGATCACCTGCTCCCCGGCGAGAACCCCGCGCGCGTGCTGCGCATCGAGACCGCCGACAACCTCCCGCCCGGCCTCGCCCTGCTCGACGCCCCCGACATCGACTCCCTCGTCTCCGACAACCGCGTCCTCGCCGCCGAACTCATCTGCGCGGCGGACATCTGGGTCATGGTCACCACCGCCGCCCGCTACGCCGACGCCGTCCCCTGGCACATGCTGCGCGCCGCCAAGGAGTACGACGTCAGCCTCGTGACCGTCCTGGACCGGGTGCCCCACCAGGTCGTGTCCGAGGTGTCGCGGCAGTACGGCGCCCTGCTCACCAAGGCCGGACTCGGCCACGTACCGCGCTTCACCGTGCCGGAGCTGCCCGAGTCGGCCTGGGGCGGCGGGCTGCTGCCGGCCTCCGCGGTGGCGTCGCTGCGGACCTGGCTCGTCCACCAGACGCAGGACCCCGCCGCCCGTGAGCACGTCATGGCACGGACCGCCCAGGGCGTCCTCGACTCCCTCGACTCCCGCATGCCGGAACTCGCCGGTGCCGCCGCCGCGCAGCACGCCGCCGCGCTGCGGCTCACCTCCGCCGTCGACGGGGCGTACGACAGCGAGCACTCGCGGCTGCGCGGCCGGCTGCAGGCCGGGGCCGTGCTCGCCGGTGACGCGCTCAAGCGGTGGCGCGCCTTCCCGCTCGACTGCACTCCCGCCGAACTCCTCGACACCCTCGTGGAGAGCCTGGGCGCCCTGCTGCTGTGCGCCGTCACCGCCGCCGACGAGCGGGTCGACACCGCCTGGCGGTGCGAACCGGCCGCGAACGCCCCCGAGTTCACCGACCGTGACGGGGCGGTGGAGGGTGCCGAGCACCGGATCGGGCTGGCCGTACGGCGGTGGCGGCGCGAACTGGAGGAGTACGCCGAGGAAGAGGTACGCGAACTCGACCGTGCCGCGGCGCCGGACCCCGAGACGGTCGCCGCCCTGGCCGCCACCGCGTTGCTGAGCGGGCGCAGGGAGTGGGCCGCGGGGGAGAAGCTCGCCGAACGGATCGGCGCGCACGGGGCGTTGCGGCTGCGCGACCGGGGCGGGCGGCTGCTGCTCCAGCACGTGAACCGGATCATGCACACCGAACGCGAGCGTCGGCTCGCGCCGCTCGACGCGCTCGAGGTGCATCCCGAGCCCCAGGCCGAACTCATCGCCGCGTTGTCCGTACTGCAGAAGGAGAGGTGACCGGTGACCGCCGTCACTGACCAGGACCACACCGAGCACCCTGAGCGTTTCGACCGCCCGGACGCAGAGGCCGGGTCCCCCGGGGCCCAGGACGCGAAGGACGAGTACGGGGAGGACGGGGGTGACTGGGACGGGGACGACAGGGGCGACAGGGACGGGGAGGGCCGCGACGGGGAGCCCTCGGAGGGGCCGGCCTCGCAGGCCCCCTGGGACGACGGGCTGATCGCGCGGCGGGGGACCGAGACCGCCGGGAGCGGGACCGCCGGGGCCGGGATCGCAGGGATCGAGCGGTCCACCGTGCTGGAGGCCCGGAAGCCCGCGCCGCAGACCGTGACCCCCCTGACGTACGACCCGCCGCTGCTCTCACGGCTGGACGCGTTGCACGAGCTGGTGGGACTGTCCCGGGCCAGGCTCGACAACCGGACGCTGGCCGGGGCGAGCCGGGTCCTCGACGCGGCCGCCGCGCGAGGACGGCTCTCCGGGCAGCACACCGTGGTCGCCATCGCGGGCGCGACGGGCAGTGGCAAGTCGCAGCTGTTCAACGCGCTGGCCGGGGTCGCCATCTCGGAGACCGGCGTACGGCGGCCGACCACCGCCGCGCCCGTCGCGTGCAGTTGGAGCGACGGCGCCGCGAGCCTCATCGAACGGCTCGGCATCCCGCCCCGGTTGCGCCGCCGCCCGCTGCAGGCGATGACGGACGCGGACGACCCGCTGCGCGGACTCGTCCTCGTCGACCTGCCGGACCACGACTCGGCGGCCGTGCAGCACCGCGAACAGGTGGACCGGGTGCTGGCCGTGGTCGACGCGGTCATCTGGGTCGTCGACCCCGAGAAGTACGCCGACGCGATGCTGCACGAGCGCTATCTGCGGCCCATGTCCGCCCACGCGGAGGTCATGTTCGTCGTCCTCAACCAGATCGACCGGCTTCCCGGGGAGGCCGCCGAGCAGGTCCTGGACGATCTGCGGCGGCTGCTCGACGAGGACGGCATCGCCCTGGGCGAGTACGGAGAACCCGGCACGACGGTGCTCGCGCTGTCCGCGCTCACCGGCGACGGGGTCGACGAGCTGCGGGAGGCGCTCGGCCGGTTCGTGGCCGAACGCGGAGCCGCGGGCCGCCGCATCGGCGCGGACGTCGACGTCGCCGCCGCCCGGCTGTGGCCCGTCTACGCCAACCGCCGGCGGGCCGGGCTGAGCGAGGAGGCGCGGGAGGAGTTCTCGGACCGGCTCGCGGAGGCCGTGGGCGCCGGCGCGGCGGGCGAGGCGGCCGAACGCGCGTGGCTGCGCAACGCCAACCGTGCGTGCGGCACCCCGTGGCTGCGGCTGTGGCGCTGGTGCCAGGGCCGGGGAGGGCCGCCCACCGGGAAGCTCCCGCAGCGGACGCAGCCCGATCAGGAGGTCACGGCCCGGCAGCGGGTGGAGCAGGCGGTGCGCACGGTGTCCGACCGTGCCTCGGACGGCCTGCCCGCGCCCTGGGCGCAGGCGGTGCGCGAGGCCGCCGTACGGGGCTCCCAGGGGCTGCCCGAGACGCTGGACGCCCTCGCCGTGCGCGCGAGCCTGCCGCCGGGGCGACCGCCGCGGCCCGGGTGGTGGCCGGTGGCCGTGCTCGCCCAGGCGTCCATGACGATCCTCCAGTTCGTCGGCGGACTGTGGCTGCTGGGCCAGATCATCGGATTCATGTCGCCGAACCTGGGGGTGCCGGTGCTGCTGATGGTGCTCGGCATCGTCGGCGGGCCGCTCATCGAGTGGAGCTGCCGGATGGCCGCCCGCGGTCCGGCCCGGCGGCACGGGCAGGAGGCGGAGAGACGGTTGCGGGAGGCGGCCGCGGGGTGCGGGCGGGCCCGCGTCCTGGACCCGGTGGCGGCGGAGCTGCTGCGGTACCGGGAGGTACGGGAGCAGTACGGGCGGGTGGTGGGGGCGGGTGCCGGGGTGAACTGAGGCGTCCGGCACCGCGACTCGTTCGGGTGGCGGAGTTGTCCACAGTGCGGTGGTGGTCCACAGGCCTCAGCGGGCCCGGCCCGAAGGAGGCAGTCTGACTCGCATCCGTACGGGGCGGGCCCGTACGCGGATCCGCCCGGTGCCGGTGCCGGCGTCCGGACGGGGGAGGCAGGCACGATGAACGAGACGACGATCTGCGCGGTGGGCAACGTGGCGACGCGGCCGGTGTACCGGGAGACGGCGTCCGGACCGGTGGCGAGGTTCCGGCTGGCGGTCACCTCGCGGTACTGGAACCGGGAGAAGAGCGCGTGGGCGGACGGCCACACCAACTTCTTCACGGTGTGGGCCAACCGGCAGCTCGCCACCAACACCATGGCCTCGCTGTCGGTGGGCGAACCCGTGCTGGTGCGGGGGCGGCTGAAGGTCCGCACGGAGACCCGCGAGGGGCAGCAGGGCCGGACCTCGGCGGACATCGAGGCGGTGGCGATCGGCCACGACCTGGCCCGGGGCACGTCGGCGTTCCGGCGCTCGGGCCGACCGGAGCAGCAGGCCTCCCCGGACCGGCCGGAGCCCGCCTGGGAGACCGGAGCGGGCGACACGGCCGCCTCCGGTGGGGGAGCCGAGGCGACCGGAGCGGCGGGTGCGGCTGCCGGATCCGGGGCCGTCGCCGCCCAACGGACACCGGAACCGGCCATGGTGACGTGATGTCACCGGTCGGGCTCCGGCGACGCGACTGACCGAAGTGTGGCTTATCGGCGGTTGAATGGGGAACGGTCCCGGGTGGATTTGTCGACAACTCCTGTTCGTGCCCGCGTCGGCGATAACGATTGCGAGTCGGATCATGCCTCCGAGCTGATCATCGACAGGCGTGCTCCGAGGCGTACTTAGGATGCCGGGCATGGCTCCCGGGGCTCTCGGGGCCGGTGATTCTGCTGGTGGGGCCCGTCCCCCCATGTCTGACGGGTCCCGCTCGGAGGGGAAATCGGTGTTTGCGGCGTACTCTGCGTTGTCTGCGTGCTCTGTGTCGTCCGTGCTTCGGCGTGCGACGGTGACCCGTCTCGCCGCCGGGACGCTGGTGTCCGGGCTCGTCGCCGCCGGTGTGCTGGCCGGCGCCGGGACGGCTGCCGCCACTCCCGGCGCTCCCGGCGCGGCGCGCGGTGAGGGCGGGGCGGCCGCGACGGTGGAGGGTCTGAAGACGTACGGCGAGGCCGTGATCCGCGGCGCCGCCGGGGACCAGCGGGTGTCGGCGGGGCTGTTCGAGATGTCCGTCGAGGGCGGCGGCATGCTGCAGACCTACTGCGTCGACATCCACACCCCCACGCAGACGGACGCGAAGTACTACGAGACCGCGTGGAACGGGACCTCGCTGGGCGCCAACGAGGACGCCGGCCGGATCCGCTGGATCCTGCGCAACTCCTACCCCCAGGTGAACGACCTCGCGGCGCTCGCCGACCGGGCGGGCGTCCGGGGCCAGCTCACCGAGCAGGACGCGGCGGCCGGTACGCAGGTGGCGATCTGGCGCTACTCCGACGACGTGGACGTGGAGGCCGTGGACCCCCAGGCGGAGCAGCTCGCGGACTACCTGGAGAAGAGCGCCCGGAACCAGCCGGAGCCGAGGGCGTCGCTGACCCTGGAGCCGCCGGCCGTCTCCGGCCGTCCGGGTGAGCTGCTCGGTCCGGTGACGGTGCGCACGGACGCGGACAGCGTGACGGTGTCGCCGCCGGCGGACGCCGCCACGAGCGGGGTGCGGATCGTCGACCGGGCCGGCGAGCCCGTCACCACGGCGACGGACGGCGGCAAGGTGTTCTTCGAGATACCCGAGGACGCGCCGGCGGACACGGTCGAGCTGACCGCGCAGGCGTCGACCACCGTGCCGGTCGGCCGGGCCTTCGCCTCCGACAGCCGCAGCCAGACCCAGATCCTGGCCGGCTCCAGCACCTCGACGGTCTCCGCGACGGCGAGCGCGACCTGGGCGGAGCGGGGTGCGATACCGGCGGTGTCCGCCCGGACGAACTGCGCCGAGGGCGGCGTCGACGTCACCGCCGTCAACCAGGACGACGAGCCCTTCACCTTCGAGCTCGCGGAGCGCGAGTACACCGTCGAGCCGGGCGAGTCCCGCACGGTGACGGTCCCGTTGGCCGAGGACCGGGCGTACGACTTCACGGTCCGGGGTTCGGACGGTTTCGAGAAGCGGTTCACCGGCGTGCTCGACTGCCGGACCCGGGCCGCCGAGACCGGCGTGGACGTCCAGACCCTCAGCGGGCCCACCCCCGCCCCCGTGGGCGGCACGGCCACCGACGTCAACCTCGCCGAGACCGGCGCCTCGGGCATCACCCCCTGGATCGTCGGCACCGCCATCACCCTGGTCGTCCTCGGCGGCGCGGCCCTGGTCATCACCCGCCGGCGCGAGACGGCCCGGGAGAGCTGAACCGGCACGGGCGGTGTCCGTCCACAGTCGGACCGGGGACAGCGCCCACTTCGAAGGCCGGGGCGCGGCCGTGGACGACGAACCGGTCACGCCCCGCCGAACGGCACCGCGAGCGCTGCTCCGTCCCGGTGAGCTCCGGGGCAGGAGCAGCCCGGTCAGCACACCTGGACAGTGTCGGCGGCTCACAGCCGCCCCCGCCTCAGGTGAACGGTGAGCGGTGGGCTCAGGTGGGGTTCTCGTCGAGCGTCAACACGATGTGCTCATGCTCTCCGTACCGAACCGTCCCGGTGCGCCGGAAGCCGTGTTTCTCCAGCAGTCGCACCGAGCCGGTGTTCCCGACGAAGGGGTCGGCGTGCAGGGGGCGGGCCTTCTCCCGCTCCAGGAACAGCGCCAGTGCCCGCGTACCGATGCCCCGCCCCCAGTACCGCCTGCCGAGCCAGTATCCGATGAAGCGCCGACCCTCGCCCCACCACGTTGCCCGCCAGTTCCCCGTCGACGGTGACGGCCTGCACGAAGACGGTGGGGTCCCCGAGGACCTTCGTCGTCCAGTGGGTCATGAAGGCTTCGCGTTCCCGGGGCGGGAAATTCGACCGCCGGACGGCCTCGGGATCGTGCTCCTGCGCGAAGAACTCCTCCAGATCGGACTGTTCGACGTCTCGTAAACGCACCTGATCGCTCATGCCCGGGGAGTCTGCCACCAGCCACTGACACCCCGGGAGGAGGAAGCCGGTCGGCTGACGTCGACGACGCCGGACGGCAGCACCCGGCAGCCTCCCTGAGCGGCCGTCGGACCAGCCGATGTCGATCGATACGGCGGCCGCCGGTCGCGGCCGCCGACGATCAGTTGTGGCTGTGGTGAAGGGGCGCCCTCGAGGTCACCAGGAGTGAGATCGCGTTCGGCCACGGCCGAGAAGTCTCCGGATCAGCAGGAACGCGGCCACAGCGATCAGGGCCATCCCCATGAGGGTCAGGGCAGCCCCGAGAATGATCAGAAATGTTCCGACAAGGATCAGAAGTACCCCCATCAGGACCAGGAGTGCCCCGATGATGAGGAGAAAGATCGCGAGGACGGTCACAGTTGCCTCCTGTCCTCCCTCCCGCTCTGATCCCTTCCCCGCTCCCGCGCAAACACTCTGCTCCACGATCGGCGACGGCTCGCCGCGGCCGGGAGACCGGCCCGCGGTCCGCTGGTTTCCCTCAGGGCCGGCGTCGGGCCGTCTACGGGCCGTGCGAGGCTGCCCGGGGCCGACCGACGGCGACCGACAGTGACGGTCGAGCCGCGGCCGTCGGTGGTGAAACCGCAGGTCAGCGCCGTCCGGCCAGATGGGTTTCCCCCTGAGGGTGGCGGTCGGGCAAGATGGGGTGTATCTGCCCACTGCCAGATTTCAAGCTGCCGGACGGTTTCTCTTGGCTGAGTTCATTTACACCATGCGCAAGGCGCGCAAAGCGCACGGCGACAAGGTGATCCTCGACGACGTCACCCTGAGCTTCTACCCCGGGGCGAAGATCGGTGTCGTCGGTCCGAACGGTGCCGGTAAGTCGACCGTTCTGAAGATCATGGCGGGGCTGGAGCAGCCGTCCAACGGCGACGCCTTCCTCACTCCCGGTTACACCGTGGGCATCCTGCTCCAGGAGCCCCCGCTGAACGAGGAGAAGACCGTCCTGGAGAACGTCCAGGAGGGGGTCGCCGAGATCAAGGGCAAGCTCGACCGGTTCAACGAGATCGCCGAGCAGATGGCGACCGAGTACACCGACGAGCTCATGGACGAGATGGGCAAGCTGCAGGAGCAGCTCGACCACGCCAACGCCTGGGACCTCGACGCCCAGCTGGAGCAGGCCATGGACGCCCTGGGCTGCCCGCCCGGCGACTGGCCCGTGGCCAACCTCTCCGGTGGTGAGAAGCGCCGCGTCGCGCTCTGCAAGCTGCTGCTCGAGGCGCCCGACCTGCTGCTCCTCGACGAGCCCACCAACCACCTCGACGCCGAGTCCGTGAACTGGCTGGAGCAGCACCTCGCCAAGTACGAGGGCACCGTCGTCGCCGTCACCCACGACCGGTACTTCCTGGACAACGTCGCCGGGTGGATCTGCGAGGTCGACCGCGGCCGCCTGCACGGCTACGAGGGCAACTACTCCAAGTACCTGGAGTCCAAGGCCGCCCGCCTCAAGGTCGAGGGCGCCAAGGACGCCAAGCGGCAGAAGCGCCTCAAGGACGAGCTGGAGTGGGTGCGGTCCAACGCCAAGGGACGCCAGGCCAAGTCCAAGGCGCGTCTGGCCCGCTACGAGGAGATGGCCGCCGAGGCCGACAAGATGCGGAAGCTGGACTTCGAGGAGATCCAGATCCCGCCGGGCCCGCGGCTGGGCAGCGTCGTCGTCGAGGTGAACAACCTCAGCAAGGGCTTCGGCGACAAGCTGCTGATCGACGACCTCAGCTTCACGCTGCCGCGCAACGGCATCGTCGGCGTCATCGGCCCGAACGGCGCCGGCAAGACCACGCTGTTCAAGATGCTCCAGGGCCTCGAGGAGCCCGACTCCGGGACGGTCAAGGTCGGCGACACCGTCAAGATCTCCTACGTGGACCAGACCCGCGCGAACATCGACCCCAAGAAGACGCTGTGGGCCGTCGTCTCCGACGAGCTGGACTACATCAACGTGGGCCAGGTCGAGATGCCCTCGCGCGCCTACGTCTCCGCCTTCGGGTTCAAGGGGCCGGACCAGCAGAAGCCCGCCGGTGTCCTCTCCGGCGGTGAGCGCAACCGGCTGAACCTCGCGCTCACCCTCAAGCAGGGCGGCAACCTGCTGCTCCTCGACGAGCCGACCAACGACCTCGACGTCGAGACGCTGTCGAGCCTGGAGAACGCGCTGCTCGAGTTCCCGGGGTGCGCCGTGGTCATCTCCCACGACCGGTGGTTCCTGGACCGCGTCGCCACGCACATCCTCGCCTACGAGGGCGAGTCCAAGTGGTTCTGGTTCGAGGGCAACTTCGAGTCGTACGAGAAGAACAAGATCGAGCGGCTCGGCCCGGACGCCGCCCGCCCGCACCGCGCCACCTACAAGAAGCTGACCCGGGGCTGATCTCTTGCGGCACATCTACCGCTGCCCGCTGCGCTGGGCGGACATGGACGCGTACGGCCACGTCAACAACGTGGTCTTCCTCCGCTACCTGGAGGAAGCCCGTATCGACTTCCTGTTCCGCCCGGACAAGGACTTCCAGCAGGGGTCCGTGGTGGCACGCCATGAGATCGACTACAAGCGACAGCTCGTCCACCGGCACACGCCGGTGGACATCGAGCTGTGGGTCACGGAGATCCGGGCGGCGTCCTTCACCCTCACCTACGAGGTGAAGGACGGCGACCAGCTCTACGTCCGGGCCTCCACGGTGATCGTGCCGTTCGACTTCGAGGCCCAGCGTCCGCGCCGTATCACCCGGGAGGAGAAGGAGTTCCTCCAGGAGTACACGGACGGCGGGAACGGCGGGGACGACGGGAACGCCGACGCCGATCAGGAGGAGGCCGTCGCGGCATGACGGTGCTCCACCTGGCCGACGAGGGGGAGGCGGCGGATCTCGCGGCCTTCCTCTCCCGGCTGCTCCACTACGACCGTGCGGCCGCCGTGCGCCTTCAGGCGTCGGGCACCGCACTGGCCGTGTTCGGCCGCCCTCCCTCCTTCGAGGTGCTGGCGATCCGCGCCGTGCGGCTGGCCAAGCCGTACGAGAACGGTCTCGACGTCACCCTGGACGTGACCGTGTCCGCCGGTGAGCTGCTGGAATCGGTGGACGAGTCCGCCGGCACCGCCACGGTGCCGGGCGCGGTGACCGGGCCGCCGTGGGCCGGCGTGCTGCCCCCGCGCGGGGGCTGGCAGGCCGAACCGGGGTTGCCCGCACCGGACGCCCTGCGCGCACTCGTCGCCGCCGCGGTCACCGAGTTCCGGGCGCGTACCGAGGCGTTGACCGCCGAGTCGCGCACCCGGGCCGAACTCGACCGGATCGGGCGGGAGATCTGGTCCCGCACGGTCGGCCGGACCGACCTCCCGGTGCGGGCCGTGCACGCGGCCCAGTCACTGGGCTTCCTCCGGCCCCGCAAGCCTGCCGACGCGGACGGCGCGCCGGTGCTGCTCGTCTCCGGGGCCTGGCTCCGGCTGCGGACGCCGTACGGGTCCGTCGCCCTGCGGCGCGCGGGGCTCGGGGCGCTCGGTCTCAGCGTGCGCTGAGGCGGCCCCGCCGGCCCTCGGTCCTCACCCCTCGGCGCGCTCACTGTCGTCCGGGCGGACGGCTATGTGGTCCGGTTCCAGTTCCAGGGCCACGCGGTCGCGCATGCCCAGGGTCCGGGTGTAGTCGCCGGGGAGCTGGAGGCGGCCGGCGCGGTCGAGCATGGCGTACTCGCGGGCGACGACGGTCTCGTGACCGGTGGCGGCGTCGACCTCGCTGCGGCGCAGGACCTCGGTGGAGGTGCGGCCGTCGCGGATGGCGACCGTGCGGCGGACCTCGCTCGCCACCGCCTGGTCGTGGGTGACGATCACGATGGTCGTGCCGAGCCGCTCGTTCGCGGTGCGGAACGCGGCGAAGATCTGTTCCGCGGTGTGCGAGTCCAGCTCGCCGGTCGGCTCGTCGGCGAGCAGGACCGACGGATCGTTGGCGAGGGCCACGGCGATGGCGACGCGCTGCTGCTGGCCGCCGGACATCTGGTGCGGGTGCCGGTCACGGCAGTCGGCGACCTCCAGCAACTCCAGCAGTTCCACGACGCGTTCGGCGCGGGCCCGGCGGGCGGAGCGCCCCCGGGCGGCGGCGCGCAGACGCATCGGCAGGGCGACGTTCTGCGCCGAGGTCAGATACGGCAGCAGGTTGCGGGAGGTCTGCTGCCAGACGAAGCCGACGACCTCGCGGCGGTAGGCGAGGCGGTCCTTCGCGGTCATCGCGAGCAGGTCGCAGCCCGCGACCCGGGCCGCGCCGGCGGTGGGGGTGTCCAACCCGGCCAGGATGTTCATCAGGGTCGACTTGCCGCTGCCGGACGCGCCCACGAGAGCCATCAACTCGCCCTCGCGCACCAGGAGGTCGAGGCCCTGCAGGGCCTGCACCTCCACGCCGTCCGCGGTGAAGACCCGGACGAGACGGTCGCAGGTGATGAGCGCGTCATGGCCGAAGGCGGGACGCGCGCGGTCGGCGGCGACACGGTGGGCCAGCTCGGCCAGCGTGGGATTCGGGGTCAACGGGGTCAACGGGGTCTTCGGGGTCGTCGGGGTCATCGTGCAGCACCTCCTGGAAGGGGCCGGGTTCGTCGGGAGCAGGGCCGTACGGTCAACGGGCGTCTCCCGCCCGCAGTTCGCGCACCGCGTCCCGGCGGCCCGTCCACCATGCCTGTGCCGCCGCGATCCCGACGGTGAGCACGACCACCGTCAGGGCGGGTACCAGCAGCGACACCGGGTCGGTGAGCAGTGTGGCCCGTCCCGCCGGGGACCTGGTCGCCGGGAGGGCGACGGTCGTCAGGTCGATGCCGGGGGCGAGCAGCCGGATCGTCGCCCACGCCGTGAGGGTGCCGCCGGCCGCCGCGAGCAGGGCCTGCGGGAGGGACTCCAGGACGAGCAGGCGGCGGCCCTGGGCGCGGGTGAGGCCCATGGTGCGCAGGCGGGCCAGGAGCGCGGCCCGTTCGGGGGCGGCACGCACCAGGGTCAGCAGCAGGGCGAGCACGGCGTACCCGGCGCCCGCCGCCACCGCCGCGGTGTAGACGCGTTCGGCGCCGGACTGGAGGGGCGAGTCGACGTATCCGGCGCGTTCCTCGGCGCGCACCTGGACCGACGTCCCGCTGTCCGCCGCCCGGCGCAGCGCGGCCCCGTCCACCCGGTCGCCGGTCACCAGCAGCGCGGTCGGGCGGGCGGCGCGGGCCGAGAGCGCGGACCGGTCCACGACCAGGAACTCCTCGCCGACGAGGGCCGGGGTCCGCTCCCGCACCAGCACGATCCGCACGGTGATCGAGCTGCCGTCCTCCATGCGCACCGCGAAGGGCCGGGTGCCGTGGCGGTCGGCGACCCCGGGGGAGGCCACGGCGGGCAGGGTGTCCGGCCCGCCCGGCGCCAGGACGTCCCGGTCGAAGCCGCCGATGCCGGTGTGCCGGGTGAGGGCCGCGTAGCCGGCCGGGTCGACGCCGGCCACCGGGACCGTGCCCTCCCGGGACCGGGCGTGGTGGGCGACGCTGACGGCGGTGACCTCCTGGACGCCGGGTGCCCGGCGGACCCGGTCGGTCAGGCCGGCGGGCAGTACGTGGAGCGCCCCCACGCGGGCGTCGGCGCCGACGGTGAGCAGGGCCGCCCGGTCCCGGGCGTCGGCCACGCCGCTGAGCACGGAACCACCGAAGGCGGCCGTGGTCAGCGCGGTGAGCAGGGCCAGCAGGGGCAGCACCGCGGAGCCGGAGGCACGGCCCGCGCGGGCCAGGGCCAGCGGGCCGACCACGCCCCGCAACCGTGCCGCGGGGCGGGCCAGCCCGCGCAGGGGCAGCGGGTACAGCCGCGCCAGCACCAGCGCGGCGATCACGCCCACCAGCACCGGGGCCAGGGACACCAGGTGGTCCCCGGAGGCATGCGGCCCGTCCGACGCGCCGCGGGTGCGCAGCGCCATGACCGCGCCCACCGCCAGTGCGAGCAGGGTGAGTTCGGCGACCGTGCGGTGCCGTGCGGGGCGGGCCGTGGCGACGTCCCGGCGCTCGGTGTGCGCGCGGACGGCGCGGTGCGCGACGAGGGCCCGCAGGGGCAGGGCCAGGCAGGCGAGGAGCGCGACGGCGCCGGCGGCGGCCGCGGAGTACGCCGGCCGGGCCTCGCGGACCGTGAGCCAGGCCGCGGCCAGTCCGAGGACGGCCGCGGGCACGGCGACCACCGCGGTCTCGGCCAGCAGCCGGCCGGTGACGCCGCGCAGGGAGCCGCCGCGGGCGCGCAGCAGCGTGAGTTCGCCGCCGCGCCGGTCGGCGGCGAGGCCGCCCGCCATGAGCAGGACGACGACGGCGACCGTGCCGGTGCCGAAGGCGGCGACGGCGACCAGCGGGCCGATGGCGGTGCGCAGCCCGGTGTGGGCGGTGAGCACGTCGTCCAGCTCGCTGCGCGCCCTGATGTCGAGTGCTGTGGCCTCCCGCATCCGCTGGAGGACCGGACCGGACTCCACGGCGGCGACGGCGGACGTCAGCCGGGGTATGTCATGGCCGTGCAGGTCGGGGACGGACGGGGCGAGCCCCCAGTACCGCAAGGGCTCCCCGGCCGTGCTCAGCAGGGCGGGGGCCGCGTCCGGCGGCAGCAGCAGCGCGCCCATCCAGTACTGCCGGACGTCGGGGTCGCCGGGGAGGTTCGTCAGGCCCGGGGTGCGCATCAGGGGGTCGGCCGACCAGTACGCGCCCCGGGGACCGCGCGGTTCGACGATGCCGGTGATCCGCACCTCGAGGGGAGCGCGTGCCACACCGGGGAACGTCAGGACGGAGCCCACCTCGATGTCCAGGTCCCTGGCCGTGTCGGCGGAGACGGCGCCCTCGACCCGGGTCGTCGCCGCGGTCACGGTGTCCGGGGCCTTCGGCAGCCGGCCCTCGCGCAGCCGGGAGTGGTCGGCGAGCCCGTCCTGCGCGAGGAGGTGGAGGCGTGCGGGCAGCCCGTCCGGACGGGGCAGCCAGGGCTCGGACATCTTCTGGGGCTCGAAGGTGCGCACGCCGGAGGAGGACTGGTGCGGGTCGAGGGGCAGGGACCGTCCGGCCAGGGCGAGCAGCTCGGACCGGTGGGCGCGGAGCGCGTCCCCGCGCACGGCCGCCTCCCGCTCCTCCTGGGGCAGGCCGACGTCGGGCACCGGCGCGGCCAGCTGCACGCCGGTGCTGTCCGGGCCGGCCGACTCGAGGGCCCGGTGCAGGCCCGCGTCGCCGTACCGGTCGACCGCGCGCGGCAGCACGGCGGCCAGGAACGCGGTCACGGCCACCAGCAGCGCCAGCGCGAGCGCGGCCCCGGGCGCGGCCCGCAGGCGGGTGCGTACCCAGGGGGCGGCCACGCGCGAGCCCCGGACGCCGCGCCTGCCGCGCGATGCGGGGGTCGGCCGGACGGTCACCTGAACTCCTTCGGGGGATGCCCCGGCCTTCAGGCCGAGGTGGGGTCCGTGATCGGGTGAGGCTCCCGCGGTGCGTTGCGGGAACCGAGCGCGCACACCGTGTCGAGCGAGAACCAGGACGGCACACCCGGGCTTCGCTCGACGAACCGGGCAGGTGCCGTCCCGGCCGGTGCTGAGGGAGGAGGACCTCGCAGGCAGCCGGCCTGCGGGGCGTCCTGAGTCAGGAATCCCCCTGCTCCGGTCGGGGAGGGTTCAATCACCTCCTCGTTCCCGCAGCGAGGTCACCGGGTCGCCCCGGCGCACCGCCAGTACGGCCGTGACCAGCAGCGGAGTGACGGCCACCGCGGCCAGCAGCACGGCCACCCGTCCCACGGGCAGCTCCACCAGCACCTGGGGCACCGGACGGGCGGCGTCCGACGTCAGCATGATCAGCGGGATCACGGCCCGTGCCAGCACCGTGCCCCACAGCACGCCCACCGCCGAGGCCAGAACGACCAGCACCCCGTGCTCGACGACCACCACCCGGGCCAGCCGCCGCCGTGAGGCGCCCAGGGCGCGCAGCACCGCGAACTCGGCGGACCGCTCCCGCAGCGCCCCGGCCGCGCTCACCGCGAACCCCACCGCCGTCAGCGCCGCCGCCGCGAGGGCCGCCGCGGTGAACGCCGCCTCGGGCCCCGCGCCGAACGGGTCGTCGCGCAGCCGGGCGGCGATCTCGTCCCGCACCACCACCCGGGACGGCTCGACGTCGGGCCGGTCCCGCAGCGCCGCCGCCACCCGCGCCGACGCGCCCGGCGCGGTCCGCAGCCACCACTCGGTGGGCAGCACGTTCTCGCCGTGGCTGTCCTGGAGCACCCGGTTGAGGGCCGGCAGGTCCAGCAGCAGGGCCCCGCCGTCGCCGCTCCCCCCGGTCGGTGCGGACGGCAGCCCCCGCACCGCGCGGACGATCCGCACCGGCACGGTGGAACCGTCGACCGTCACGTCCACGCGCTGTCCGGGACGGGCGCTCGTCGAGGCCAGATAGCGGTCGGTGGCGATCGCGGTGACCTCGGCCGCCCCCTGCGGGACCTGCAGCCGGACGGTGAGCAGCGGGGGGTTCCAGAAGCCGTCCGCCGGGACGTGGCCGGTGCCGTAGGCGAAGGTCGGCGGGGCGGTGGCGGTGAGCCGGGGGCGGGTCGGACCGGTGCTCGCTGCGGGGGCGGACTCCCCGGCCGTGAGCTGCGAGGACAACGCCCAGTCGGCGGGCAGGGCGAGGCGCCGGGCCCGGCCCTCGGTGTCCGTGGCGGTCAGCCCGGCCAGGGTGAACCGGTGGTTCTCGGTCTTCCCGACCGGCTGGACCAGGTCGAGCTGCAGCCCGGTCAGGGTCAGTTCCCCCGGGGGCGCCTCGGCGACCGCGGCGAGGTCGAGGGTCAGCGGGTGGGTCCGGCCGTCGGCGCGGAGCCGGCCGAGGCCGAGCTTGTACGGGGTTCCGTAGGGATCGGTCAGGGTGGCCCTGACATCGGCCGTGGTCCCGGGGCCCGCGTCCCGGATCCGGGCCGTCAGCGTCAGGCGCGCGGTGCCCTCGGGTATCCGTACGCCCGCTGTCCCGCCCTTCGGCGCCAGGCCGTCCAGGAGCGGGCGGACCGGCTCGGGGGCGAGGTCGGAACGCATCAGCACGGTGTCCGCCGCACGCTCGGTGTCCAGCGCGAGCACGGTCGCCGTCCGGTTGCCGGACAGCGGCACCGACGTACGGTACGCGGGCGCGACGGTCTCGACGCCGGGGACGGCCGCGTACGCCTGGGTGCGGCCCGGCTCGCTCTCCCCGGCGCCCAGGAGGCGCACCGGGGCACCGGCCCGGAAGTCCGCCTGGTCGTCCTGCGAGCGCTGCCACGAGGAGCCCTGGCCGATCGCCAGCATGCCCAGCGCCACGGCGAGCACCAGCAGCAGGACCGGGCCCGCGCCCCGCATCGGCCGGCGGCTGAACTGCCAGCCCGCCAGCGCCCCCGGCAGCCCCCGGCCGCGGGCCGCCCCGCGCTCCGCCAGCCGCGCCAGCGGCGGCAGCAGCCGCAGCGTGAGCACGGTGCCGGCCAGCAGGGCCAGCGCGGGGGCCGTGACGAGCAGCGGGTCGACGCCGAGGTGTGCGCCGACCACCCCGGAAGGCTGACGGCTCAGCTGCCAGTACGCCACGGCGGCCACCGCCAGCAGCCCGACGTCCGCGCCCGCCCGGACCACGCCGGGCAGCGGCCGGGCCCGGCCGGCCGTGAAGGAGGAGGTGAGGGCGGGCACCGTGACGGCCAGTGCGCAGCCCACCGCCACGCCCGCCGCCACCAGCCACACGGAGCCGCGTCCGGCGACCGAACCGACCGAGGTGTCCAGGTGCAGCCCGATCCGGGCGAGCGCGCCCCGCCCGGCGAGCAGCCCGGTGAGCGGTCCCGCCAGCAGCGGCGCACAGGCCGCCGCGGGCACCGCCAGCAGCAGTGCCTCCAGGGCGGCGAGCCGGGCCACCTGGGCGCGGGAACCGCCGCGCGCCCGCAGCACCCGGGTCTCGCCCGCGCGTTCGGCGCTCAGCAGCCGGGCCACCAGGAACAGGGTGCAGCCGGCCAGCAGGACAAGCTGGAGGGCGATGATCAGCAGGGTCGAGCGGGAGACGAGCAGGGAGCGTTCGACCCGGTCCAGGGCGGTGGGCAGGGCACTCGTCGCGTTCGCCGAACCGCCCAGCGCCGGGTCCTCGCGCAGGGCGGCGACGCCGTCCCGGGCCGCCTCGCGCAGCGCGCCGATCCGCCCGGTGTCCACCGCCTCGAAGTCGGCCGACGCGAGCCACGCCGAGGTGCCGGCGCTGACCCGGTCGCCGCTGAACACCGAGGGGTCGGCGAGCAGCGGGCCGTACGTCGTGAAGTCCACCTCGACGACGCCGCGGCCGTGCAGGTCGTCCAATTGCCAGTAGGGCGCGGTGGCGTCCACGGGCCGGTACAGACCGGTGATCCGCACCTGGACGGCGGGGCCGCCGAGCCGGTCGGTGAGGGTGAGCCGGGCGCCGGGTGCCAGGCCGAGGCGGCGGGCGGCGGCCTCGGGCAGCGCGGTCTCGACCACCGGGCCGGCGGACGCCCCGGGCGGCCGGCCCGCGAAGATCCGCACCTGGGTGCGGTCCAGGGCGGCGAGGTGGGTGAGGCCGGGGGTGTCGGAGGCGCCCCGGTCGCCGGCGGGGGCACCCGGGTCCTCGCCACCCGCACCGGGGCCCGCACGGCCGTCCGCGGGGTGTACGGACGCGGGCAGGGCGTACGGGCCGGAGCGGGACAGGGTGCGCAGGGTCACCGGCAACCCGTCGAAGGCGGCACGGGCGCCGTCCCGTACGGCGGTGCCGGCCGCGGCACGCTCCCGCGCGGGGACGTCCGCCTTGACGACGAGGGTGGTGTCGGCCGCGCTCCGCGGGTCGCGCAGGGCGTGCCGCAGGGCCGCGTCGCCGATCGTGCCGGAGTACGCCGTGAGGGTCGCCAGCACCGCCGTGGTCAGCAGGACCGTGAGCAGCGCGGCGGCGAGCAGCGGCCGGTACGCCCGGGCACGTGCCAGGACGAACCTCACCGTCCCCGCGGCGCTCCCCACCCGAGACTCCCCCTGTCGTCCGGACCTCCGGGCGATCGTGTCAGAGGGAGTCCGTCACGGGGTAGCACTCGTGGCCCGGACTTGACCGGATCGTGATCGGATTCCGGCGACGGGCGACCGTAATGCGCACGTCCGCGAGGTGCCGGGCCGGTGGGTCAGTCCGGGGAGTTGATCATCGTGGCGGCGGCGTACGTCAGGTACTTCCACATCGTGTGGTCGTGCTCCTCGGACAGGCCGAGCTCGTCGAGGGCGTCGCGCATGTGCTTGAGCCAGGCGTCGTGCGCGGCCCGGTCGACCTTGAACGGCACGTGCCGCATCCGCAGCCGCGGATGGCCCCGGTTCTGGCTGTACGTCGTCGGACCGCCCCAGTACTGGATCAGGAACAGCCTCAGCCGCTCCTCGGCCGGACCCAGGTCCTCCTCCGGGTACATGGGCCGCAGCAGCGGATCGTCCGCCACCCCCACGTAGAAACGGTGGACGAGCCGGCGGAAGGTCTCCTCCCCGCCGACCTGCTCGTAGAACGTCTGCTCCTGAAGCGTGCCGCGCCGAATCTCTGTCACGCCGTCCATGGTCTCAGACACCGCGGCATAGGCCTCAGGACCTAGGTCTTCGAGGTCTCCGGGGCTCCGGCGTTCCCGCCCCCGCCCGTCTCGTCGGGGAGGTGGGGGCGGGAACGCCACGGGTGTGCCGTCTCAGCCCCGGTGGATGGTGATCGTCGTCCAGGCGCCCACGTGGACCCGGTCGCCGTCCTGCAACGGGACCGGGACGAAGGGCTGGATCGGTTCCTCCGAGCCGTTGACCGTCGTGCCGTTCGTCGAGTTCTGGTCGACGACCGCCCAACTGCCGTCCGGCTGCTGCACCAGCACCGCGTGCTGGTGGGAGACGCCCGGGTCCTCCGGCGGTGTCGACAGGTCGATGTCGGGGGTGTCACCGGTGGAGTGGCGCCGACGGCCGATCGTGAGCTGGTTGCCGGTGAGGGTGCGCTGCTGCTCGGGCGAGTACGCGGGCAGGTTCAGGCCCGTGGCCTCGGGGCCGGAGCGGTGCATCATCGCCATGAAGTAGTCACGGTCCGGACCGATCGTCGCGGTCCAGGTCACCGGAGCCTGGGGCTGCTGCGGGAACCCGCCGGGGCCGGGGGGCGCCTGGGTCGCACCGGGCTGCGGATAGCCGTAACCACCGGGACCGCTCGGACCACCGGGGCCGTTCGGGCCGCCGGGGCCGCCGGAGGGCGGGGGGATCACCCAGTCGTCGTCACCGCCGCCGAAGGAGGGGCCGCCCTGGTGCGGCGGACGGCCGGTCTCCTGCGGGAATCCGGGCGGGGCCGGCGGGCCGCCGAACGCCTGCGGGCCACCCGGAGCGCCGGGGCCCCCGGGACCGCCGTAGCCACCCTGGCCACCGGGACCGCCGTGACCACCCGGGCCGGGCGGCGGGGGGACCGGGCGGGAGGGGGCGCCGCCGAAACCGGGCGGGCCCGGCGGGATCGGCTCGGCGGGCCGGTTCACCTGGGACGGACGGGAGCCCTGGTACTCGTAGGAGTCACCGCCGTACGCCGGGCCGGGCGGCTGCCGGTACTGCCCTCCGGGACCACCCGGTCCACCGGGCCCACCCGGTCCACCGGGCCCGCCCGGTCCGGGGGGCACCGGACGCGGGGCGGCCGGCGTGTACGAGGTGGCCGTGTTCGTCAGGAAGTTCCACCGGCACTCCTCGCAGAACGGCGCGCCGCCCTCACGCGGCGTGCGGCACTGCGGGCACAGCTCCGCCCGGCCGCCGGGGCCGGCCGGGTCGCCGAAACCGCCGGGACCACCCGGGCCGCCGGGTCCGGACTGACCTCCGGGAGGCGGGAATCCGTAGCCGCCGCCGGGTGGCGGTGGGGGAGGAGGCGGCGGGGGCACGGACCCCGCCATGCGGTGACCGCACACCTCGCACCAGTCGTCGGAACCCGACTGGTGTCCGTTCGGGCAGGTCGGCATGTCGGCGCTTCCTCCTCTCCTTTTCGGTCGCTTCCGACCGATAGTTCTCCGGCTTGGAGGCCGGGCTCGTTCACTTCAGATTCACTTTTTTACACGAACGGTCTTGGTGGACCGGGTTTCGAGTGTCATCTCGTCGGCCTCCTCGACCCTCGCTTTCAGTCGCACAGTACCTGTCGAGGCGTCGACCACGTCCACCACCTTCGCCAGCAGTTTCGCGGTATCCGCGTTGCCGGAGGCGCTCGCGAGCTGAACGGCGCGGCCCAGTTTGGACGTTGCTCCGTCGAAATCGCCCGCTTTGCGCAAGTCGAGACCTTGTTGGATGACTTGCGCCAGTTCGGCCTGCCCGGTGTAGTGGGCGACTTGGGGGTTCAACGATGTGGAGGCGGCCATGTCGTCCGTCCACACCGCCCGCACGAGACCCTGCGCACCGAGCTTCTGAACACCCTCCCCGGGCTGCGGGATGACCAGGGAGAGCCGGGCGGCGAGCATCTCCTGCCCGATGCCGGCGGGCGGGACCTCGACGCAGAGGTGGTAGTCACGGGACTCGTCGCCCCAGGAACCCAGCGGGTAGTCGCCCGCCCGCGGGCCGGCTTCGGTACGGCGGCCGCTCAGTTCCTCGACCGTCGGCGCGACCTGTTTGACGAACTTCACAGTCGTGCCCACCGGGGTCCACAGCCGCAGGCAGACGTCCGCGACCTCCTTGCCCATCGCCGTCTCCATCATCCGCGTGAAGTCGGCGGCGAGTCCGGCCGGGTCGGCGACGATGTCGGCGCTGCCGAGGAGGCCGGAGGCGATGGCTGTGACTTCTTTCACTTCCCAGTCGGTGCCCACGCCGCGGGCGTCACAGGTGAACCGCCCGGCGCACGCCTCCAGGGCCGCCTTCAGATCCTCCGGCGACTCGTGCTCGTTGCGCCCGTCGGTCAGCAGGATGCCGTGCCGGATCGCCACGTCCGCCGACGACAGCAGCCGGTCGGCCAGTCGGAGCCAGGTGCCGATGGCCGTGCCCCCGCCGGAACTCAGCGCCCGCAGCGCCTGCTTGGCCTGTCCGCGAGTGGTCGCGTCGGCGACCGCGAGCCGCCCGGCACCGGGATAGACCTCCCGCGCCACATGCGTGCCGCCGACCACCGCGAAGTGCACGCCGTCGCGCAGGGCGTCGATCGCGGCGGCCGTGGCGTCCCGGGCGTTGCGCATCTTGGTCGGCGGATAGTCCATCGAGCCGGAGCAGTCGACCATGAGCACCACGGCCGCCGACGGTCCCTCACCGGGTGCGTAGAGGTGGGGTGCCGCCACCGCGCTGCCGATGGTGCCGCCGCCGGTCGCGGTCACCGTGACGATGGCGTTGACCTCGCGGCCGCCCTCCGGCAGGTACTCGTTCTGGTACACGTCCACCGAGAACTGCGGCACGTCGGATTTCGAGAAGTTGGCCATGCCTGTTTCTCTCCCCCTGGAGAACCCCGCGACGGTGCGGGGCGACGACAGATGACGGACCGGTCCCCTCCGGTTCGTTGGCACCTTCCCGCGGCTTCCCGCGGCTTCCCCGTAGTTTCCCCGCGGGGGCCCGCCGTACGCGGCCTCAGGCCGATCCTGCCCCCTGCGGCACGGCCGGGAACGGGACGAGGGCCACCGTCACGTTGTCGTGGCCCCCGCCGTCGAGGGCGTGACCGACCAGGACCCGGGCGGCGTGCAGGGGGCGGACGGCGGCGTCGACGGGGACCACCCGGGCCATCTCCTCGGCCGACTCCGCGTAGTTCCACAGTCCGTCGGTGCAGACCACGACCACACCGGGCCGGTCCGGCTTGAACGACGCGGTGTGCGGCTCCAGTTCGTAGGCGTCCGCGCCGAGCCAGCCGGTGATCGCGTGGGCGCGCTGGTCGGCGTACGCCTCGGCCTCGCCCATCAGTCCCGCGGCGACCATCTGAGCGGCCCAGGAGTCGTCCTCGGTGAGCCGGGCCGGGGGTGCGGCGCGGTCGACCGGCACCCAGTACACGCGGCTGTCGCCGACCCAGCCGACGACCAGCAGGCCGTCGGTCACCACACTGCCGACGAAGGTGCAGGCGGGGGCGTTCTGGTGCGGGGACCGTTCGCGGTCCGTGGCGGGCTCGTCGGCCAGCGCGTCGACCGCGTCCGCCGCGGCGACGATCGCGTCGTGCATCGCCTGCTGCGGGTGCGTGCCGCGCGGCAGGGCCGCGAGCAGCGACTCGTTCGCCGCCCGGGACGCGGCCAGCGAGGCCTCGTCGGGCCGGGTCGCGGAGGAGACGCCGTCGCAGACGATCGCGACCGAGGCGGGGGAGCCGTCGGGCAGCGTGGTGGTGCCGATCCCGAAGGCGTCCTCGTTGCGGTGGTGGCGCAGGCCGCGGTCGCTGACCGCGGCCAGCGGGCCGCATTCCTGTTCCATGTGGTCCCGTTCGCGTGGCTGGGCGTGGCCGCAGTTCTCGCAGTAGCCGTCGTCGTCCACCCTGCCCGTGCGGCAGGCCACGCACACCGTGGTGTCCGGGACGCTTGCGGTCTCCGGGGTGCCCGGGGTGCCCGGGGTGCCCGGGGCGGGCTGTCCGCGCTCGGCGGACACGCGCGGGTCCGGGGCCTGGAGCGGGTACTCGTCGGGCTGCGCGACCGGCTGGGCGGGGCGGTCGAAGCGGACACCGGAGGACCGGGCCGCGCCGGCGGCGGGAGGCGCGGCGGGCGGGGGCGCGGGCGGGGCGGCAGGGCGCGGTGGCACCACCGCCGGTGCCGCGGGTGCGGGGTGGGGGGTGGGGCCGGACAGCGGCAGGCCGGCCGAGTCCGTGCCCGCCGGGTCCGTCGGCCGGTGCGTCGGGGCGGACGCGCCGGAACCCTCCGGACCGGCGGCGGGCCAGCCCGGTCCGGGCGGCGCCGGGGGCGCCGCGGGAGGCGTCTGCGGGGGCCGGACCGGGGCCCCGCGTTCCGCCGGGCTCGGCGCGGGCACCGAACCGTTCATGACGATCGTCGGATGGTCCGTCGGCGGTGCCGGGACCGCCGACAGGTCGTATCCGCACGCACCGCAGAAACGATCACCCGACTCGAGGGGTTCCTCGCAGCTCGGGCACTTCGACAGAGCGGCCTGCTGGGGCATTTGCGACATCAACTACACCCATGTCCGGGGGCGGTAACGGTTGGCACGTTCCACCAGGTCGATCCTCTCCTCACCGCTCCGCGCCAGCCGGGCCAGCGTGCGGTACGAACGCTCCAGCCCGAAGCGCAGGTTCCGCTCGTCCAGTCCGCTGCCGAGCAGGGTCCGTCCCTCGGCAGCGCTGCCGGCGTTTCGGTTCCCCCGGCCCGGCGGGGCCGGAAGCGGAACGGAACCCTGGCCCCCGGAGAGTACCCAGTCCAGCGCGCAGCCGAGGACCTCGGCCGACAACTGCTCCCGGCGCGCCGGATCCAGACCGTACGACTCCAGGGCCTCGACCTGGGACGCGGCGGCGCTCAGGTCGTCCAGGAACGGTGCGTCACCGGCGGTGGCGGCCCGCCCCCGCAGTCGGGCGCGTACGGCCGCCACCCGCGCGGCCGTGTAGTGGATGGAGGACTCCGGCACCGACTCCAGCGTCCGTACGGCGCCGCGCCGGTCACCGGTGGCGAGCCGCACGCGGGCCAGGCCGAACGCCGCGCTCACATGGCTCGGGTCGGTCGACCACACCAGGCGGTAGTACTCGGCGGCGTTGTCGAGCTGGCCCAGCACCTCCGCGCACAGGCCGAGCGCCAGCTTGGGCGCGATCTCGCCGGGGAAGGCGTCGTAGATCGCGTCGAAGGCGAGCGCGGCGCCCTCGTGGTCGCCGGTGACCAGGGCGGCGACCCCGCGGTACCAGACCACCCGCCAGTCGTCGGGGTCCCGCTCCTCCAGGGCCCGCAGCGCGTCCAGCGCGGTGTCCGACTCGCCGGTCTCCAGCCAGGCGCGGATCTGCCGCAGCCGGGTCTCGGCCGACGGCGCGGGCGCCGCCGCCAGGGCGTGGACCAGCTCGGCGGGCGCGGAGGCCAGCAGGCCCGCCAGGAAACCGGCGTTGGGGTCGGTGGGGTCGACGTGCGGGGCGGGCAGGGCGAGGGCCGCCGCGGGAACGTCGACGGGCCTGACGACGTCCGCCGGGCCGGAGGCGGCGGTGGTGCCGATGGCGGGGGAGGCGGCGGTGGCGGTTCCTTCGGCGAGCTGCTTCCGTCCCGGCGCCCGTCGTGATCCGGCGCGCTGCACCGCCCGCACCCCGAGGCGGGACACGTCGCCCCGCGACCGGGGGAACAACTCCGTGTCCGTCACCCGCGGTTCCGGGCCGAACAGGGCCGACAGGGCGGGGCGGGCCCGGCCCGACCGGAGCGAGACGACCTCGCGCAGGACACCGGTGAGCTGCTCGCTCATCTCCTGCGCGGAGGCGAACCTGCGGGCCGGATCGGGGTCGGTGGCGCGGACCAGCAGCCGGTAGAACGATTCGTACTGCCGGAAGACCTCGATGTGGTCGGGGTCGGGCAGCGAGTCCGCGTAGACGTTCGTGTAGCCCTGGAAGTCGAAGGTGAGGACGGCGAGCGTCCGGGCGACCGTGTAGAGGTCGGAGGCGACCGAGGGGCCGACGTCGGCGACCTCGGGGGCCTGGTAGCCGACCGTGCCGTAGACGGCCGACTCGTCGTCGTCCGCCCTGCGCACCGCGCCCATGTCGATCAGCTTGAGCTCGTCCTCGGTCTGGATCGCGTTGTCGACCTTGAAGTCGCAGTACAGCAGGTTGCGGCTGTGCAGGTGCCCCAGCGCCTCGAGCGCCTCGATGCCGTACGCGCACGCCTGCTCCACCGGCAGGGGGTCCCGTCTGCCGTCCGGCGTCCGGCGGCCGTTGGCGATCTCCTTCAGGGCCTTGCCGCCGACGTACTCCATGACGATGTAGCCGTCGAGGGAACCGGTGCGTGGGTCGAGGTGCTCCACGAAGTTGTAGATCCGCACGATGTTGGCGTGCTCGATCTCCGCGAGGAAGCGCCGCTCGGAGATCGCCGCGGCCATCGCGTCCTGGTCGCCCGTGTCCAGCAGGCCCTTGAGGACCACCCAGCGGTCCGAGACGGCCCGGTCCACGGCGAGGTAGATCCAGCCCAGTCCGCCGTGCGCCAGACAGCCGACCACCTCGTACTGGCCGTGCACCACGTCGCCGGCCCGCAGCTTCGGGACGAACGAGTACGGGTGGCCGCACTTGGTGCAGAAGCCCTCTGTACGACCCGGCCGACCCGCCCGCGCACGGCCCACCTGGGTCCCGCAGTCCGAACGGGAGCAGAATCGCTTCCGCTCGGGCACCTCGGGGTTGTCCAGCACCATCGCGCGCGGGTCGGGGCGCGGGATCGGCGGGACCTGGACCAGCCCCGCGCCCAGCCGGCCGCGGCCGGAGGAGCCCGCCGACGAGCCGGAGCCGCGCACCGACACCGAGCGTTCGGCACCGCCTCCCGGCAGGGAACGGGAGAGCCGCCCGGACACCGAGCGCCGGGACCGGGACGAGCGCGATGGCCGCGACGACTGTGACGGCTGTGACGACGCGCGTGAACCGCGGCCGCCGGACCGGGAGCCGTGGCCACCGGCGGTGAGACCGGTGGGGACCGAGCCGACCATGCCTTCCCCAAGCTCTCGGCTGCTCCCCCACTCTCGGCTTCGCTCGAGCGGGGGGACCCCCATGAGCAGGGGAGACCCCAACGGTGACACGACGGGAGCCAGACCGCAGGTGTCGCAGTACAGCTCGCCGCCGCCGACGTCCTCGTAGGCACCCTCGCAGCCGGGGCGCTGACAGGCCCGGGGAGCGACGGCCTGCGCCTGCGACTCCTGCGGCTCCTGCTGTTCCGCCCGCGCTCCCTGCCCGTTCCGCCCCTGGCTGTGCGTCCGGTTCTCCGCCTGACTCATGCCGCTGCCTCCCCGTTGTCGCTCATGCGCCGGGCCTTTCGCCCTCCTCGGGCGTGCCCTGACCGGGCACCCGGGGCGCGGTGCCGAGGAGTTCGGCGGCCGCGTGCTGGTAGCGCAGTACCGCCTCCCGGGCGACGCGCAGATCGCAGGGCGCGCTCCACAGCATGCGGCGCGCCCTCTCGTACCGCTCGACCAGCACGGTGTCCTCCGCGAGGCCGTGCCGGGCGACCTTCGCCCGGTACGCGTCGAGCCGGCCGCGCAGCTCGGCGCGGATCGCCAGCGGTGCGGTGACCGCGGTCAACGACTCGCGGGCGCGCTCCAGTTCGTCCTCCGCCTTCTGTTCCAGGGACTCCAGGAGCGGGGACAGGCGGTGCCACTGGGCGTGCCTGCGGTACTCGGCGGCCGTCGCCAGCTGCTCCTGCAGCGCGGTCGGCGGCCCGCTGACGACCGGCACCTCCGTCGCGGCGATCTTCGCGAGCACCTCGCCGCGCGCGATGCGCGCCTCGGCGAGGGTGCGGTCGGCGCGCGACAGGACGTCCCGCAGTCGCACGATCCGCTTCTCGGAGTCCTGACGGACCGCCAGCACCGCGTCGATCTCGCGGCGCACCTCCTCCAGGGCCCGTGCCTCGCGGTCGTACACCGTCGTGTCCGGTCTGCCGCCGCCCGGCGCCGAACTTCCCTCCGCGGGCTGCCAGAAGGCCAGCGGGTCTGACACCACCTGTTCGCGCAGCGCGGTCAGGGAGTGGGTGATCCGCTCCAGGTCGTCGCCCGCCGGATGCTCGCCGGGGCGCACACCGACCGGGTGCGCGAGCCGGCGGGTGCGCCGGAGCTCGGCGGCCAGTAGATCGATCCGGGCGGGCAGCGTCGACCACACCGCGTCCGCGGCGACGACCATGTCCAGCGACGACGCGTACAGCTCGTTCATCCGCTCGACCAGCGTGGCCAGCGAGTAGCGCTCGCTGAGCCGGTTCCCCGGCCGGCCTCGGGACGTCGGCGCGTTCGCGGCGGCAGTGGCCGAGCCCGGGACCGTGACGCACTCGCCGCGCAGCAGCTCCGTCAGCTCCGCCAGGTCCTCACGGCTGGACCAGCGGCGCCGGGCACGGATCTCGCGGGCGGTGCGCAGGGCGCCCGTGTACGCGTCGAAGTACGTCCACAGCAGCGTGATCGACGCCTCGGTGGCCGCCCAGCGCTCCTCGGTGCGGCCGGTGAGGCGGGCGCCCTCCAGGAGCCTGCGGCCCGCGTGGTCCTGCAGGGCCAGGAGCGAGGTCTCGACCGCCTCGTGCTCCGCACCGAGCCGCGCGAGCGCACGGTCCACCTCGTCCCGGTCCATCACCGGCCCGGTGGGGTCCGTGTCGCCCATCGGTCACCTTTCGCTGCGGGTCGGTCGTTGAAGGTCGTTGACGGTCCGTCTTCGGCGGTTCGTCTTCGGTGGTCGGTCCTTGACGGCTGGTCAGTCCGTGCGCAGGTACTGCGGGGCGGGTGGCCTCGACTTCGCGGGATCACTGCCCAGTGTCGCCGACAGCCATGTCTCGTACGCCTTTTGCCACCCGTCCTCGGTGTCCTCGCGGAAGTCCACCAGGATCTGGTTGACCCGGCGCAGCAGGTCCTTCGCGTTCTTCTCCATCGCCACGCCGTAGTACTCGGTCGTGAAGGCGTCGCCCTTGAGTTCGACCGTCGGGTCCTGGGCGGCCTGGCTGGCGGCGAGCGCGCCGTCGGTGACCACCGCGTCGACCTCGCCGAGCTGCAGCCGCACCAGGCAGTCGAGCTGGTTGGGGACGGTGGTGCGGATGTCCGCGGACTTCGGGAGCCTGCCCGCCGCCTTGTCCTCCTCCAGCTTCGCGTACGCGGTGGAACCGGCCGCCGTGCAGATCTTCCGGTCCGCGAGCGTCTTGTCGTATCCCGTGACCGACGACTCCCTCGGGGCCAGGACCTGCTGTCCCGTCCTGAAGTACGGGGCGGAGAACGCCACGTCCCGGAGGCGTTCGCAGTTGATCGTCATCGTGCGGACGACCATGTCGACCCGGCCGTCCTTGATCGCCGGGATGCGCTGGTCGGTGGGGATCGCCTTGAACTGGACCGCGTCCCGGTCGCCGAGTATGTCCTCGGCGATGCGGTGCGCCAGGTCGATGTCGAAGCCCTCGAGCTGTGCGCCGCCCCCGCCGTTGGGGTCCCGGTAGCCCCAGCGGTAGCTGTTCTGGTCGATGCCGACGATCAGCTTGCGCTTCCCGTCCGGCCGGTTCTTGATCGCGTCGATGGTGTCGCCGTCCGCGCCGGAGGGGGACAGGGTCTGCTTCTCCGGATCGGTGCACTCCGCGTCCGCACCGACGGCGTCCGTCACGGTGTGCCCCGCGGCCTTCGGGGCCTTGACGGCGGGGGACCCGGCGCGGGTCAGCACCAGCGCGAAGATCAGCGCGAGCACGCACACGGTGGCCATCGCGCCCACCCCGCCCCAGCCCCGCAGGCCGGCCCGCAGGCGTCGTGCGTTCCTCATCACGCCCCCTTTCACCGGTACTCCGACAGCCTGCGGCCGATGCCCAGCACCGCGCCGGCCGCGCCCAGCACGGCGAGGCCCGCCGCGCCCTCCGGCAGCCCCTTCAGCGCGTCCCGGCCACTGCCGGCCGCCTCCGTGAACTCGGCCTCCTCGTGGGCGAGCGCGGCCGCCAGGCTGTCGTCGACGCCGTCGAAGCACTCGCCGGTCGCGCCCTTGCCGCCGATCACCAGGTCCAGCGCCTGCTGGTAGTTGCCCTTCTCGTCCTGCTCCCGGGCGGCCCCGTGGCGCTTCTTCCACTCCGTCATGTTGCTCACGGCGGCGGTGACCGGCTTCTCGCCGCCGCTGTCGTCCGCGAGCTCTCCGGCCCGGGCCAGGCCCTTGCCGAGGGCGTCCATGTCGCGTTCGAAGTCGTAGTCGTAGGCGTCGTACGTCTCGCCGCCGACCTTCTTCGTCTCGGCGCCGCGCGACACCAGCGTCAGGTTCTCGTTGCCCCGGGCCCTCAGGGAGGCGATGCGGGCGTCGTGCAGCACGTCGAGCGAGCGGACGCCGTGGTCGTAGGAGTCGTTCAGCCCCGAGCGGGCGAGGCTGTGGCCGGCGACCAGCCAGAGCAGGACCACCGTGGACGCCGCCGTGGCCGCGACCAGGCCGTGGTTGAGCACGCGGTGGGTGCGCAGGTAGGTGCGGCGTTGCGTCCAGGCGAGCGCGGCGAGGGCGACGGTGCCGAGCGCGATGGCCGCCCACGGGTAGGGGGTCGCGTCCGCGTAGTCGGCCTGGAGGCGCTGGTTCTCCTTCTCGTAGAGGTCCTCCGCCGCCGGGAGCATCTCCTGCTGCATCTTCTCGTTCGCGTACCGCAGGTAGGCGCCGCCCACGGGGTAGCCCTGGCGGTTGTAGGTGCGGGCGCGCTCCACCAGGCCCTTGTACTCGGGCAGCAGCCGGTTCAGTTCGGCGATCGTCGCCGCCGACGAGGAGTCGGGGTCGGAGTTGGCCGCGGCGTTGACCAGTTTGGCGGCGGCGGTGCGGATGTCCTTCTCGTAGCGGTCCCGGGAGGCGGCGGTCTCCTGACCGCCGGCCAAGAAGCCGCTGGAGACCGCGGTGTTGGCGTCCGCGAGGGAGCGGTAGATGTCGGCGGCGTCGGAGGTGAGGGGCTGGCTGCTGGTGAGGACGGCGTCGGCCGCCGCGGCCCTGTCGGTCATCTGCCAGGCGGTGACGGCGCCGAAGGCGACGACCAGGGCGGCGAGGACCGCGCCGATGACCCGCAGGCGGCCGGGTTCGGTGGTGGCGGCCTCGCGCAGGCGCACGGCGCCCTCGACGAACGCCGTGCGCCGGGGTGCTTCCGGCGGCCGGGGCGCGGGGAGCCGGGAACCGTCGGGCGTGTGACGGGGGGCCGCCGACGCGCTGCCGGGCCCGGACCGCGGCGGTACGGCGGGCACGGTGGGCGCGGCCCCGCCCGGCGGTGCCGCGCTGCCGCTCGGCGTGTGTGTCACCCGACCTCCCCCGTGGTCATCCGTCCCGCCAAGTATCGCCGCACGGACCGACATGTGCACCGGCTTTGGCGTGATCTTGAACCGCCCACCGGTTCGTCTGCCGATCCGACTGTCCGCCGATCCGACCGGCCGACGGCCCGCCGATCCGGCTGCCGGTTCGGTGGCGATCCGGCTGCCGGTTCGCATGCCGGACCGACTACTGGTTCGACTGCCGTGCGGTCGCCGGGAGTTCCGGCTGCCGCGGCACCCCGGCCCTCCCCGCGGACCGGCCCCCGCACGCCCCCCGCACGACCCCTGCCCATGAACACGCCGGTGGAATCCGGTTGGTTCCGGGCACCGGTGAGGGGCCGTCACCGGTGTGTGACCGACCGGACCGGCAGGGGCCGCCGGACCTGCTTCCCGGCCTGTTCCCGCGAGCGGTCCCCGCGCCGGTCGTCAGGCCCGCTGCCCGGCCTTCGGGCCTGTCCGGCGGATCAGGCCGGGGAAACGGACGGCGCCCGCCCGACGAGGGCGAGACGTGTCGGTCGGCCGCGCCGCACCGGCCTGATCCGCCGGACAGTCGGCTAACGCCGCTCGTAGTGGGCCCTCAGCCGGGCGTGGGCCTCCGGTGGGGCCGCCAGGCGGTCCAGGCCCAGCAGGGCCGCGCCCAGGACCGGCGCGGCGGTGACGACCCGGGGGACGGCCTTGGGGGCGCGCTCGGCGAGCAGGGCGCGGATCCGGTCGTCCAGCAGGGCGTGCCGTGCGGCCAGGACGCTGCCGCCCAGCAGGACGGGTGTCTCCTCGGTGAGCAGGTCCAGGCGGGTCAGCGCCACGACGGCCATCGCCACCACCTCGTCGGCCTGGCGGTCGACGATCGCACCGGCGACCGCGTCGCCCTCGGCCGCCGTGGCGAACAGGACCGGGGCGAGTTCGTGACGGCGGGCCGACGGGAGGTGCCCCAGGTGCAGGGCCTCGATGAGGGCCGGCATCCCGGACAGGCCGAAGTGGGCCGGGAGGGTGTCGGCGAGGGCGGTGGCGGCGCCGCGGCCGTCCCGGGCGCGGGCCGCGTGCCACAGGGCCTCCTCGGCCAGCGCCCAACCACCGCCCCAGTCACCGGAGATGCGGCCGAGCGCCGGGAAGCGGGCGGTACGTCCGTCGGGGCGCATGCCGACGCAGTTGATGCCCGCGCCGCAGACGACGGCGACCCCGCGGGGTTCGGCGACACCGGCGCGCAGGATCGCGAACGTGTCGTTGCGGACCTGCACGGTGGCGCCCCAGCCGCGTGCCGTCAGGGCCGCCGTCAACCGCTCCTCCTCCACGGGGAGGTCGGCGTTGGCCAGACAGGCCGAGACGTGGGAGACGGCGGTGACGCCGGCGGCGGTGAGGGCGGTGGCGACGGTCTCGGCGAGGGCGTCCACGGCCGGCGTCACGCCGACGGCGGGCGGCCGGAAACCGGCGCCGCGGGCCGTGGCCAGGACCTCGCCGTGTCGGTCGACCACGGCGACGTCCGTCTTGCTGTTGCCGGCGTCGACCGCGAGGACACCCGCGGTCACGCCCACGTCAGGTACTCCCGGTTGTGCGCGAGGAGTTGGTCGGTGAGCCGCTCGGCGTACTCGTACTGGCCGATCAGCGGGTGGGCGAGGAGGGCGCGGAAGACCCGTTCGCGGCTGCCGCGCAGGGCCGCTTCGAGGGCGAGGTCCTCGTAGGCGGTGACGTTCGCCATCAGGCCCGCGAAGAGGGGGTCCACCCGGGGCACGGGCAGCGGGCTCGCGCCCTTCGGGCCCACGGCGGCCTGGACCTCGATCACCGCGTCCTCGGGGAGGAAGGGGAGCGTGGAGCCGTTGCGGGTGTTCACCACCTGGTACGGGCTGCCGGCGCCGTGCAGCAGGGCCGCCGCCAGGTCCACGGCCGCCTCCGAGTAGTAGGCGCCGCCGCGCTCGGCCAGCAGGGCCGGTTTCTCGTCGAGGGCGGGGTCGGCGTAGAGGTCGAGCAGCCGGCGTTCCACGGCGGCCACCTCGGCGGCCCGGGACGGCTTGGTGCGCATGTCCCGTACGACCTCGTCGTGGGCGTAGTAGTAGCGCAGGTAGTACGAGGGGACCACGCCGAGCCGGTCCAGGACGGCGCGGGGCAGCCGGAGGTCCGCGGCGACGGCGTCGCCGTGGTCCCGCAGCAGGGCGGGCAGGACGTCCTCGCCGTCGGGGCCGCCCCGGCGCACCGCGGTCTCCCAGGTGAGGTGGTTCAGGCCCACGTGGTCGAGGTGGAGGCCGGCGGGGTTGGTGCCGAGGCGGGCGGCGAACTTGCGCTGGAGGCCGATGGCGACGTTGCACAGCCCCACCGCCCGGTGCCCGGCCCGCAGCAGCGCCCGGGTGACGATGCCGACGGGGTTGGTGAAGTCGATGATCCAGGCGTCGGGGTTGCTCCGCCGGACCCGGTCGGCGATGTCGAGCACCACCGGGACCGTGCGCAGCGCCTTGGCGAGGCCGCCGGCGCCGGTGGTCTCCTGGCCGACGCAGCCGCACTCCAGCGGCCAGGTCTCGTCCTGCTGCCGGGCCGCCTGACCGCCCACCCGCAACTGGAGCAGCACCGCGTCGGCGCCGTCCACGGCCGCGTCCAGGTCGGAGGTGGTGACGACGCGTCCCGCATGTCCCTGCCGGGCGAAGATGCGACGGGCCAGCCCGCCCACCAACTCCAGCCGGTCCGCGGCCGGATCGACCAGGACCAGCTCCTCGACGGGCAGGGTGTCCCGCAACCGGGCGAAGCCGTCGACGAGTTCGGGCGTGTAGGTCGAACCGCCCCCGACCACGGTGAGTTTCATGTCGTCAACCCTCTGCTCCGGTGGGCGTGACACCCTCGACGAACGCCTCCTGCGCGAGAGGCATATCAGGATCACGGGCGTCATGACCAGAGTGGGCGCGGGTACGGACACGGCGGAGGGCGGCACCCGGGCTCCCGGGTGCCGCCCTCCGCCGTGGCTCTCCGTGCCGCCGGTCTACTTCGTGGTGTTCGGCGGGGGCAGCGGGGACGCCGCGACGGACTGCGGTGAGACGCTGCTCGCGTAGGCGGACGGGGGCGCGACGGCCGCCGCCGGGTCGGGGCCCTCCATCTCCACCGGAGCCGTGGCGCCGCCGACGATGCGGATGCCGGCCGCGTCGAAGGCCCGCTTGACGCGCCAGCGCAGCTCGCGCTCCACGGTCAGCGACTTGCCGGGCATCGTCTTCGCCGAGACCCGGACCACCATCGAGTCCAGCAGGACGGAGTCGAGGCCGAGGACCTCGATGGAGCTCCACAAGAGTTCGTTCCAGGGCTCCTCCTTGCTCATCCTCTCCGCGACGGCGACGAGCGTGTCCTTCACCTGGTCGAGGTCCTCGTCCGAGCGGACCGTGACGTCGACGTTGGCGGTCGCCCAGCCCTGGGAGAGGTTGCCTATGCGCTTGACCTCGCCGTTGCGGACGTACCAGATCTCGCCGTGGTCGCCGCGCAGCTTGGTCACCCGCAGACCGACCTCGATGACCTCGCCGGAGGCGACGCCCGCGTCGACGGTGTCACCGACGCCGTACTGGTCCTCGAGGATCATGAAAACGCCGGAGAGGAAGTCCGTGACCAGGTTGCGGGCGCCGAAACCGATCGCGACACCGGCGACACCGGCCGAGGCCAGCAGCGGGGCCAGATTGATCTGGAACGTGCCCAGGACCATCAGCGCGGCCGTACCGAGGATCACGAACGACGCGACCGACCGCAGCACCGAGCCGATCGCCTGCGAGCGCTGACGCCGCCGCTCGGCGTTGACCAGCAGCCCCCCGAGGCCGGTGCCGTCCACGGTCGTACCGGTCCGGGACATCCGGTCGACGAGCTTGGTGATCGCCCGCCGCACGACCACTCTCAGCACCGCGGCGATCACCACGATGAGCAGGACCCTGAGGCCGATCGCGAGCCACGTCGCCCAGTTCTCCTCCACCCAGCCGGCGGCGCTGGTGGCGCTCTCGTGGGCGTCCTTGAGGCTGGGCACCATCGGGGTCCCGGAATCCGAGGGCGTCGGCGACGACCCCTCGGCCAGTAGGACGGCGGGCAAGGACACGGCAGGTACCTCCAGGTGCAGGTTCTGCCCCCGGTGCGGCGGTCAAGGTCTTCAAGGTCACGAAAAGGTCAGGGAAAGGTCACCGGCGCGGGCAGAAGCACCACACTAACGGTGCATTGTGGGGGGACCGGCGCGATACGTGAAGAAGAGATGCCTCTCACCTGCTCCCGGACAGGCCGTGATCCCGAGGCCGGAGGGGGTGTGGTCGAAAACACTTTCAGCCCGTTACCGGGACATGGTGGCGCTTCCACCAGGCATGAGGGGAGACTGACTACGGATCGTCCCGGCGCGAGCCACGCGTCGCCGGCGTACAAGGAGGCATCCGTGCCGCATGTCCTGGTTCTCAACGCGTCGTACGAGCCACTCGGCGTCGTACCGCTCCGCCGCGCGCTCGTCCTCGTCCTCGAGAACAAGGCCGTGTGCCTCGAGGAGTCCGGCGCCTACCTGCACAGCGCGACCGTCACAGTCCCCGCACCCAGCGTGGTCCGGCTCAAACGCTTCGTGCGGGTCCCCTACCGGGGGCCCGTTCCACTGACCCGCCGCGCGCTGTTCGCCCGCGACGGGGGCCGGTGCATGTACTGCGGTGGCGTCGCAACCAGCGTCGACCACGTCATCCCGCGCAGCCGCGGGGGCAAGCACGTCTGGGACAACGTGGTGGCGTCCTGCCGCCGCTGCAACCACGTGAAGGCCGACCGGCACCTGTTCGAGCTGGGCTGGCGGCTGCGCCACAAACCGGCCCCGCCCACCGGCCTGGCCTGGCGCATCATCGGCACCGGCCACCGCGACCCGCGCTGGCTGCCCTACCTCCAGCCGTACGGCGCGGACGACGCGATGGCCCGCATCGACGGCCTGACCCGAGTGGACGGCATCTCCGCCTGACCGTCCGGCCCGGCCCGATCCGGGCCTTCGCTTTCGTGGTGCCGGGGCCGCTCCGGCACCACGAAAGCGAAGGTGAGCGCGGTCGGGCGGCAACGCCGCTGCCCCTGAGGAGAACGGCGCAAGCTGCTACGGAGGCGCGTTCCTCGAAGGCGGCGGGTGGGTCAGAAATGTGCTCGGGACGCGCACGGGCTCATGGGACTTTTTCTCGTAAGGCCGTGACCTGGGAGCACTGCCGGACGCCTGCTTGCGGATCGGCATCAGGCATTCGGGCTGCCCAGCAGATCGGCAGATTGCCGACTGCCGGCCGAAGTGCCCGGCCTGGACGTCGCGGGCTGCCTTTCTTGTTGAAAAACGATGAAGTTTCGCAGAACGCTTGCCAAACGTAATGATCATCACGCGTGCCGAAGGGAACTTGTCCTGTCACTGTCCGTTTACCGCCTGGCCTCGGCCGGGAGATCACGCCAGCCGAGCGGCGCATGCTGCACGATCGAATCACCGGACAGGGCTATGGCTACCATCGCATCGTAGAAGAAGGCAGGGGGTTGTTCGGTGGCTGCTGAAATGCAAAACGAGGAGATCACCCGGCTCCTGACGAACGGCGTCGTCCGATCCGTCGGCAGGGCTGCGGACATGGGCGTCGTCGAGTTCGACGGTCGGGGCGGCGAGAAACTCATGGCCCATCTGCAATGTCCGTTTCGCATCACACAGGACGGGAAGATCGTGCTGGGGTCCCGGGACATGCGGCATGCCCAGAAGGGCGCGGGGGCGAACGCCTTCGACGAGCTCCGCACGGTTTTCGACGCTCGTGCGGCCACGCTCAACGGAATTCTCGAACAGCTTCGTCCGTCTGTTGACGGCGTAAGTGTCGGCAAGGCAGGGGAACTCACCGTGAGCTGGGCGCCCGCTTTTCAGCTCACGGCGTTCCCCGATTGTTCCGGGCAGGTGGAAGCCTGGCGGGTGTTCGTCCGCGGAGGTGTCCACCATGTCTTCCCGCCAGGTGTCGATTGATCACCAAGCTGATCAGCCCCGCCCGGTGCTTGCCGGGTGGGGGCTGACTGTTGATCCAACCGGGTCTTCGACGTCTCCATCAAACCCGGATCGGTTCAGTGCGAGAACTCCACCGGCATGAGGCCGACCGGCACCTGTTCGGTCGAGGGTGCAGTACGGGGCGACCCTCTGCTCCTCAGTCCCCCGCGTCGCCGGCCTGACCGCCGGTGGGGCCGGCCTCGGGGGACCCCCGTTCCTCCGAGGCCGGCCGTGTGTCGGTCAGGCGTGGCGCAGTTCGGTTGGGTGGGTCGAGCGGTGGAGGAGGGGGAGGGCTGTCGCCGAGGCCAGGAGGCAGGCCGTGTAGGCCGTCGGGGGGATCAGCAGGGCGGCCCAGGGGAGGGACGGGGTGGCCGTCAGGGTGCTGTAGGCGGTGCCGGCCGCCATGCCGCCCAGGCCCGCGAGGAGCAGGGCCGGGGCCAGAGGCAGGGCGGTCTCCAGGAGCAGTGCCCGGTTCAGTACCGAGCGCGGTACACCGGCCGCGACCTGCGCGGACAGCCCTCGCCGGCGGGTGGCCAGTGACTCGGCGGTGCCGACGGCGAGGCCGGACAGGGTGATCAGCAGGGCCACGACGATCGCCGCAGCGGTCAGGTTCAGGCCTGTCGTGTAGTACGACATGTCGGCGGCCGGGTACTTCGCGCCGCGTAGGGAGACGAGCATAGAGTGGCGCACCCCCATGAACGCGGTGCCGACGACCGTCACCAGCAGTACCGCCGCATGGGTACGGGCCGGCGCCCACGGGTCGGCGCGCAGCCGTTCCGCCGCGATCAGCACCGCCGCCGACCGGGCCCGGACCGCGAGCACCCGCCCCACGAGCCGGGAGGTGGCCCCGGCCAGCCACACCGCGCCCGCGCCGACCGCGAGCAGTGCGGCGAACAGCGTCAACGGCTTCTGCCAGTCCGCCTGGCCGGGCGGCCCGTTCCCGAACATCGCGGTCGCCACGCCCACCGCCGTCACCAGGGCCGTCGAGCCCAGGAACAGTCTGCCCGGCCCGCGCGCGGAACGGACACCCGTCACACGGCGCACCCGGCCCAGGGGCGAGGCCACCACGCGGCGCAGCGCCAGCGCGCTCGCCACCGCGCCCAGCACGGGCACGGCCATGACGACCAGGACCACCGCCGCCCAGGCGAGCGCGGTCGGCCGGGTCCACAGGCGCAGCACGAGCAGCACCGAGGGGACGGTCGCCACCGCCGAACCGAGCAGGCAGGCGAGGCCGGTCTCCAGTGCGGCGATCCGCCGCACCTGCCAGGGCGTCGCCCCGACCAGCCGCAGTCCGGCCAGGCGTCGGTCCCGGTGCACGGCACCGACGCGGGCGCACTGCCCGAGGAATCCGAGCACCGGAATCAGCAGGAGCAGCAGGCCGAAGACCGCTCCGGCACGCGTTCCGGGCTCGTCGAGCAGGCCCTCGGCGACGGGCACGGCGTAGGAACCGTTGCCCAGGGACAGCAGGACACCGGCGGCGAGCGCGCATCCGGTCGCGAGCGCGGCGCCGGTCGCGGTGAGCGTGATGCGCCACCACTCCCGCCGGTCGGACCCGCGGGTGAGCTGCCAGGCCAGGCGGAGATCGGAGCGCAGGGAGGGGGCGGGAGGGGCGGAGAGCGAGGTGCTCACGCGGGCACCTCCAGCGGGGTCACGGCCCCGTCGCGCAGCTGCACCTCGCGGTCCGCGTACGCGGCCACCTGGGCGTCGTGCGTGATCAGCAGGACCGCCGTGCCCGCCTCGCGGGCCGTGTGCGCCAGGGCCGTCATCACCTGTTCGCCCGCGAGCGAGTCCAGGGCGCCGGTCGGCTCGTCGGCGAAGACCACCTTCGGGCCGGTGACCAGGGCCCGTGCCAGCGCCGCCCGTTGGGCCTGCCCGCCGCTCATCTCGCCCGGCCGCAGGCCCCCCTGCCCGCGCGCCCCGAACCGCTCCAGCCACTCCCCGGCCCGCTCCCGCGCCTCCGCGCGGTCGGTGCCCGCCAGCATCAGCGGCAGCGCCACGTTGTCGAGCGCGGTCAGCTCCGGTACCAGCTGCCCGAACTGGAACACCACCCCGAAGTCGGTGCGGCGCAGCTCGCTCAGCCGCTTCTCCGGCAGCTCCTCCAGCCGCAGCCCCGCATACGTCACCGAGCCGGCGTCGGGGCGGACGATCCCGGCGAGGCAGTGCAGCAGCGTCGACTTGCCGCTGCCGCTGGCGCCGGTCACCGCGAGGATCTCGCCGGCGCGCAGCTCGACGGAGGCGCCGCGCAGGGCCTGGGTCCTGCCGTGTGTCTTGACCAGCCCGCGGGCCGCGAGCAGCGGCTCCGTCGGCCGCTGGTCGTCCCCGTCGCTCAGGTTGCTCACGTCGCGTCGACCTCCGCGGTCAGAGTGGTGAGCCGGGCCGCCGTGGTGGTCATCCAACGGAGGTCGGCGTCAAGGTGATTGAGGGCGTAGTCCGCCGAGAGCACGGTCGCCGGGCCGGCGCCGCCCGCGGACTTCACCGCGGTGAGCTCCCGCATCCGCCGCATGTGGGCGGCGCGTTGGGCGCGCAGGTACGCGGCCGGGTCGCCGCCGGACAGGATCGACACCACGACCTTGGCGAAGATCTCGTTCGTCACGAAGGGCGCGGGCGGGGCGATCTCTCCGGCCCAGCGGGCCAGTTCACGCGTTCCCTCGTCCGTCGTGCGGTACGCCGTCCGCTCCGGGCCGCCGTCGGACGCGGTGCCGTCGACCTCGGCGAGGCCGTCGCGGACCAGGCGTTGCAGGGTCGTGTAGACCTGGCCGTAGGCCAGCGGGCGGGCCTCGGGGAACCGTTCGTCGTGGCGTCGCTTGAGGTCGTAGCCATGGCTCGGCCCCGAGGCGAGCAGCCCCAGCAGGATGTGACGGGTGCTCATGTCGATCAGTATGCACTCGGTATATGTACTGAGTGAAGAGTGGGGCACGAAAAAGCTCCGCCGCCCGGCCGACCGGCCGGTCGAGCGGCGGAGCCGTCGGCTCAGTCCGCGACCGCGTACGCCTCCACCGACCACAGGGAATAGCCGTACCGGGTGGCGCGGGTCTCGCCCTGGACGCGGACGTGGCGCACGTCGCGCTCGTCCATGCGGACGGTCTCGCGGCCGCCGCCGCTGTCCGGCACCGCCGCCGCCGTGCGCCAGGTGCGGCCGTCCGCCGAGACCTCGACGCGGTACGCGGACGGGTGCGCGTCCTGCCAGTGCAGCGCGACCTTCCCGAGCCGTACCGGGCGTTCCAGCTCGACCTGCCAGAAGGCGTCGTCCTCGACGGGTGACGACCAGCGCGTCTCAGGGTCACCGTCGTTGGCCGCCGACGCCGGGAAGTCGGGCGTCTCGTCGGCCGAGGAGGTCGCCCGGCCGGTGCGGGCCAGGTCGGGGCCGGCGGTGCGGGGGACGGCGTTCACCGTGAGCGTGTGGGTCGCCCCGCCGAAGCCGAGCCGGACCTCGTAGGAGCGGGACGGCGTCCCCGGCTCCACCGTCACCTCGACCGGCACCTGAACGGGCGTGCCGCGCGGGACGGTCAGGACCTCCTTCGGGACCCGTACCTTCACGCCCTTCGGCGCCTCGACGGTCATCTTGCCGCGCACCTCCTCGGGGCGCAGCGAACCGAGGGCGGCCGTCAGCCGCCGGGTGCCGCCGATGTCGGTGTCCGCGGGGGCGTCCGGCAGCTTCAGCGTGGCGGCGGGCGCGTCCGTGAACCACGGGACGACGTGCCGTACCCGGGAGGCGTCCGCGCCGGTGATCCGTACGGCGCCGGCCGGGCCGTCCGCCCGGAACTCGGTGGCGCCGGACGGGGAGAGCGGGCCGAGGCGGCGCCAGCCCGCACCCGGTACGTGGATCTCGGCCGTCCCCGTGGTGCCGGGCTCGGCCAGCACCGTCACCGTGCTCAGGTCGCGGACCCGCGGCAGGTGCAGGACACCGTCCTCCGTCCTGCCGCCGGACCCTTCGGTCGGCCTGTGGTCGATGCCGGCCCAGTCCTCGTACGCGTCCCGCGCCCGGTCCAGGAACGGTTCGAGGACGCCCTTGCCGACCGTCACCCGGGCCGTCTTCAGCCCGGCCCGCTGCTCGTTCAGCTTCCGGTACGCGGTCCAGGCGGCGCCCGCGTCGCCGGACTCCTGTGCCCGCAGCATCTCCAGCGCGGTGCCGCCGGCCTCGCCGTAGCGGGCCAACTGGCCGGTCCAGGGGGCGACTTCGGTGGCCAGGGCGGCGGAGCGCGGGTTGCCGGACAGGCGCTCGGGCAGCTCACGCAGGACCGTGAAGGCCGCGCGCAGCCGGTCGTCCGCCGCGCGGCCGGCATCGGTGCCGGCGGTCGCGCGGGTGCGCCAGAACTCCGCCAGCAGCGGCCGCAGATACGCCGACTCCTCGGCGCCGAGCACCGAGGAGGCGTCGTTGCCCGCCAGCGCGGACAGGGACCTCTCGAGTTCGGCGTCGCCACCCGCGAGGTCGGCGATCGCGGCCCGCCAGGACTCCTGGGGGTGGTAGTCGCGCGGGTTCCAGGCGAAGTCGGCGGCGGTGAACAGCGGGATGCGGGACGCCTCGGGCTGTTCCATCGCGTTGGCGAGCAGGGCCGCCGAACCGGCGGCGACGGCGGGCTCCCGGCCCTGGTAGGGGCCGAGGAAGATCCGGCCGGGGGCGAAGTCGTTGACCGGGTAGTTGTCCATGGTCACCAGCGGACGCCCGAACACCTCCCGCGCCTTCGCCAGATCACCGCCCGAGATGGTGCGCGGCACCACCCCGACGCCGGTCCACGCCACCTCGACACCCGAGTCCAGAGCGTGCGAGAGGGCCCGCCGGTACGCGGTCGACCCGTCCTCGTAGTACTCGGTCGGCATCAACGACAGGGCGGCGGAGCCGGGATGACGTTCCGCCAGGTGCCGGGCCACCTCGTTCGCCACGTACGCCTGGGCGCGCGCGGCCGCGTCGGGGCCGGAGCCGAAGCGGCGGGCGTCCGCGCGGCAGTGCCACTCGCTGTAGCTGACGTCCTGGAACTGCAGTTGGAAGGTGCGGAAGCCCAGCGCCCACATCGCGTCCAGCTTGCGCGTCAGCGCGCGCAGATCGTCGTCCGAGGCGAAGCACATGGCCTGGCCGGGCGCCACCGCCCAGCCGAGCGTGACGTGGTTGTCCCGGGCCCGCTCGGCCAACTCCCGGAACTCCGCGCGCCGCCGGTCCGGGTACGGCTCGCGCCAGCGGGCCTGCCGGTACAGGTCGTCACCGGGCGCGTACAGGTACCGGTTCTGCTTGGTGCGGCCCATGAAGTCCACCTGGGCCAGGCGCTGTCGGTGCGTCCACGGGGTGCCGTAGAAGCCCTCGGTGATGCCGCGCACCGCCGTGCCCGGCCAGTCGCGCACGACGACCGCGGTGAAGCTGCCGTCCGGGCGCAGGAGTTGACGCAGCGTCTGGACGCCGTGGAACAGGCCGTCCTCGCCCGAGCCGGTGAGGGCGACGGTGCCGTCGCCGACGGTCAGTGTGTAGCCGCCGGACGGGAGGGAGCGCTGGGGGTCGTTCGTCGGCCGATGCGCGCCCACCCGCACGGCGAGCGCCCCCGCGGGCGCCTGTTCGCCGGTGGCGGTGAACCGGCGCGCCCCGGCCTCCCGCAGCAGCGTGCGCAGGGCGTCGAGGGCACGGGGGTCGGCCGTCGCGTCGGCGGTCAGGGCGACCTCGTCGGTCACCGCGACCGGGGCGCCGTTCGCCCGCAGGGAGTGCGGGCGGGGCCAGACGGCCAGGTCCGTCTCGGCCCGGTCGGGTACGGGAGACGTGGTCGTCCCGGGGACGGGCGGCGCCGCCACGGAGGCGGGCGCCGCGCCCAGGGTTCCGGCGACGACTGCGAACGCGAGGGCGGCCGCCCTCTTCCCAGGCCGCAGTTGCAAGGCTTCTCCTTGAGGAGACGAAGACAGACCGAGATGGACCGAGACAGACACGGGCGCGCAGGGAACACGCAGAACACGGAGCCTCTCATTCTGCGCCCCGCCTGCCAACGGGAGAGACCGTTGTGGCAGGTTTGTCCTGGTGTGAGACATGGGAACGGGAACAGAATGTGAGCAGGGGCACGTTGTGGGCACGGGTGCGTCTGGTCTCGCGTCCTCTGGGTAGGGGCTGCGGGGAACCCGACCGAGCGACTTGCCTCGGTGCTCGATGCTCAACGAACAGTGATCTCGACGAGGAGGCCACCTGTGGCTGCCGCACCGGCTTATGTCCTGTCCCCGGCCCTGTCCAAACCCGTGGCGGAGCTGTCCGTCGAACCCGGAGGGCTGCACGCCTGCGTCTTCAGCGCGGAGGGACCCCGCGCCGAGGTCCCGCTCACCAGCGAGCCCCCGCTGCCCGACGCCGAACCCCTCACCAGCGAGCCCCCGCTCGCCGACACCGCCCCGCTGACCAGTGAGTCCGACGCCGCCATGGACTCCACCGGACTCGACTCCTTCCCGGCCCAGTACGTCCCGGGGCACTAGATGGCCGCGCCCGGCCCGGCCGAGCCGCTGTCCGAGCCGCCGACCGAACCGTCGTCCGCCGAGCTTCCGTCCGGGCTCCTGTCCCCCGGGCTCTCGTCCTCCGGGCCCCTGTCCTCCGGGCCTCCGTCCGAGGACCTGGCCCTGCTCGCCGCCCTGCACGGCGTCGCCACCTCCTACAACCCCTCCCCGGACCGTACGGTCGCCGCCTCCGTCACCGCCGTCACCCTCGCCCTGGCCGCGCTCGGCGTGGACGCGAGCACGCCGGAGGCCGTCCGTGACGCGCTCGCCGCCGGCGAGCGGGAGCGGGCCGAGCGGCTGCTGCCGCCCACCGTGGTCGGCTGGGGCCCCGGCGTGCCGCCCGCCCTGGCCGCGCTCCCCGAGGGCACCCGCCTGCTGGTGGGCACCGAGCAGGGCGAGACCCGCGCCTCGGCCGCGCACCTCCCGCCCGGCGTGCACCGGGTCACCGCCACCGCGCCCGACGGCCGCACCGCCGAGGCCCACCTGATCGTCGCCCCGGCCGCGTTACCGGCACCCCCGGCCCGCTCGTACGGGCTCCTCGTCCAGCTCTACTCGCTCCTCTCCCGCCGCTCCTGGGGCATGGGCGACCTCGGTGACCTCGGCGAGCTGGCCGCCTGGGCGGGCCGTACGCTCGGCGCCGGATTCGTCCAGATCAACCCCCTGCACGCGGCCGTCCCGGGCGCTCCGACCGACCCCTCCCCCTACCGGCCCTCCTCGCGCCGCTTCCCCGACCCGGTCCACCTGCGGATCGAGGACGTCCCCGAGTTCGCGTACGTCTCGGGCGCCGAGAACCGCGGCCGGCTGCGGGCCCTCGGCGGACGCGCCGCGGAGCTGCGCGAGGCGGTGCTGGACAAGGGTGCCCTGATCGACCGGGACGCCGTGTGGGAGGCCAAGAAGGCCGCGCTCGAACTGGTGAACGAGGTGCCGCTCGGGCCCGGCCGGCTCGCCGCCTACCGCGGCTTCCTCGCCGAGCAGGGCCCGGCGCTGGAGGACCACGCCACCTGGTGCGCGCTCGCCGAGGTGCACGGCCCCGACTGGCAGACCTGGCCGGAGGGCCTGCGCGACCCGCGCTCACCCGAGACCCGCCGGGCCCGCCGCGAGCTGACGGACCGCGTCGACTTCCACTCCCGGCTGGCCTGGCTCACCGACACCCAGCTCACCGCCGCCCAGCGGGCCGCCCGCGAGGCCGGGATGCCGGTCGGGATCGTCCACGACCTCGCGGTCGGCGTGCACCCCGGCGGCTCCGACGCCTGGGCGCAGCAGGACACCCTCGCCGCCGGCATGTCGGCCGGCGCGCCACCCGACGCCTTCAACGCCCGCGGCCAGGACTGGGGCCTGCCGCCCTGGCGCCCCGACCGGCTCGCCGCCTGTGGCTACGCGCCCTTCCGCGCCCTGCTCCGGGCCCTCTTCCGGTACGCGGGCGCCCTGCGCATCGACCACGTGATGGGCCTGTTCCGGCTCTGGTGGGTCCCCCGGGGCCACCCGCCCACCGAAGGCACGTACGTCCGCCACGACGCCGAGGCCATGCTCGCCGTCCTCGTCCTGGAGGCGTCCCGCGCCGGTGCGGTGGTGATCGGCGAGGACCTGGGCACGGTGGAGCCCGGGGTGCGCGAGGCGCTGCGCGCACGCGGGGTGCTCGGCACCTCGGTGCTCTGGTTCGAACGGGACTGGGAGGGCGACCGCCGACCGCTGCCGCCCGGTGCCTGGCGTGCCGACTGCCTGGCCACCGCCACCACCCACGACCTGCCGCCCACCGCGGCCCGCCTCACCGGCGAGCACGTCGAGCTCCGCGACGGCCTCGGCCTGCTCACCCGCCCCCTGGCCGAGGAGCGCGCGGAGGCCGCCGCCGACACCGGGGAGTGGCTGGAGCTGCTGGCCCGGCTCGGCCTGCTGCACGGCACGGGCGGTACCGCCGCCTCCGAGGAGGAGGCGCGGATCCAGGCCGTCCACCGCTATTTGCTGCGCACCCCCGCCCGGATGATCGGCGTCTGGCTCCCCGACGGCGTCGGCGACCGGCGCCCGCAGAACCTCCCCGGCACCTGGGACCAGTACCCGAACTGGCGCCTGCCGATCGCCGACGCGCAGGGCCGTCCGATGCCGCTGGAGGACCTGACGGCATCCCCGCGGCTGCACGCGCTGCTCGACGTCGTCCGCACCCACACCGCCCCCGCCGCCCGGCCGAGCGGTACGGGTGGCGACATCTGAGGACAAACCCGGTCGGACCGGGGCGCATCCGGTCCGACCTGGGCCCGCACGGTACCCCGGGCGCGCGGGCCCCCCGGGCGTTCGCTAGTTTGGGCACGTGGACAAGACGAACGCCCTGCGCGCCGGCGCCCTGGCAGCCGGTACGACGCTGATGATGCTGCTCATGACGTCCCCCGCGCTCGCGCTCACCCGCGACCACGGGGACGACCCCGGTACGGGCCTGAGCGTCGGCGAGACGCTGGGCCTCTACGTCGTGGCCCCGATCGTGCTCTTCCTGGTCATCACCGGTCTGGTGATGGTCCTCGACAAGTCGCACAAGAAGAAGGACACGACCAGCTCCAACATCGGGACCAAGGCCGACGCCAAGGCCTGACCCGGGGCGGGCTGCGCATGACAGCCCCGCGCACTTTCCCGAGGGCACCGTCACCCGCCGTACACGGGGCCGGTGCCCTCGGTGCTGTCCGCACGCCCTGGTGCGTTCTGTCGCGGCGCGATCTCCTCACAAGTGGGCGTCGAGGAGGTCCTGATGAACGGCGACCCCCGCACCGTGACCGCGGTCGGCTCCGCCCCACCGGGCTGCTGCCGCCGGTGCCCCGGCCACTGCCGGCATCCCGTCACCGTGTGGCGTACGGCGTCGGAGATCAGCTCCGCCGCCGGCCGTTCCGCGACGTCGACCAGCCTGGTCAGGCCGTGCATCGTGAGGATCGGGCGGAGGGCCGGTGAGCATCTCCAGGACCAGGCCGTGGGCGGTGAGGTGGTCGGCGAGCGCGGTGAGTTCGGCGGCGCCGCGGCCGAGGCGCTTCATCTCGTACACGGTGAGGACGACCCGGCAGTGCGGGGCGTGGGCCTTGATCTCCCGCGCGGTCCGCAGCGCCCCCTCGAACCGGGGGCGGACCCGGAGGCGGGTGCTGGTCTTCTCGCTGAAGATCTTGTCCCGGGGGATGCCGTGCTTGCTGAGCGCGTCGAGCTGGGAGTCGCGTTCCTGCCCGAGGGTCGAGCAGCGGGCGTAGCCGATGCGGATGTCCGCGCTCGGCAGGTCCGGGTCGATCGGCGACGGGGTGCCGGGCCGCCACGGCCGGCCCGGGCCGCGGTCGGCCGGGGTCGGCACCCGCAGCGCCGCGCGAGCGGCACGGCGAGGCGGGCTGCGCGTCACCCTTCGGACAGGCGTGCCGTTCGACGTCGTCCCCGTCCGACCGGTCGGACGGGGAAGGGCCGCTGAGGGTCCGTCATGGGCTCGGACTTTCGCACCATGCAAGTCGCAGAAGGGGGTCCGTCCCGCTTGTGGGCGAGAACGGGTTCTGAGAACGAATCCGGGTTCGGCGGAGCTCTGGCGGCCTGCGATTGATCCTGCTCGCGCAAAGGACCGTTGGCGACAGTAGCGCCGCGTGAAACGTCGGCCCTGAGGTCAGGAGATGAGGATTCGCGGTGCCCGCCACACGGGTGCGGCCCTGACCGGTGAGGGGTCGGGCCGCGCTGGGATCGCCGGGGATGGGTTACGGCCTGCCGCCGGGGTGGACGTGGATGAGGTGTCCGGCTGCGTTGTGGGCGGGGACGGTGGTGGCGCCGGTGCGGCGGGCGAGGCGATGCACCGCGCAGGCCGGCAGCGACAGGTACGGGTTGGTGCCGACGGGCAGGACGAGGGTGGCGGACCGATAGGGGCCGGCCGCGGTGAGGTCGTCGGTGCGGGTGGCGAGGGCGGTGGCGGTGTCTGGTGGGCGAAGCGCTGGGCTGCGCACCACACCCCGCGGCAGGCACCGTGCCGAGACGCTCCAGCCGCGTGAACGGGCGTACGGCGGTACCAACTGACGCCGATCACCCGGCGTGAGCCCCGGAAGACGGAGACGGAGCAAGGCGGGGCCTCCGCTGTGGGAGGCCCCGGCCTTGCCGAGGGTCATGCCTCCGTTGCGGTACGCAGGCTCATCACAGGGCGAGTCCCAGACGCTCCGCCACCGCCTTCACGAAGCGTGCGGGGTCCTTCGGCCGGCCGCCCTCCGCCAGCAGGGCCAGGGAGTACAGCAGTTCGGCGGTCTCGATGAGGCCGGAGCGGTCCTCACGTTCGCCGTACGCCTGGTTCAGGCCCTTCACCAGCTGGTGGCCGGGGTTGAGTTCGAGGATGCGCTTGGTGCGCGGCACCTCCTGCCCCATGGCCCGGTACATGCTCTCCAGGGCCGGCGTCATATCGTGCGCGTCGGCGACGACGCAGGCCGGCGACACCGTCAGACGCGACGACAGACGCACCTCCTTGACGTCCTCTTCCAGTTGCTCCCGCATCCAGCCGAGCAGACCCGCGTACTCCTCGGCCTGCTTCTCCCGCTCGCCCTCGGACCCCTCGTCCTCCGACGCGCCGAGGTCGATGTCCCCCTTGGCGACCGAACGCAGCCGCTTGCCCTCGAACTCGCCCACCGCGTCGGCCCACACCTCGTCCACGGGGTCCGTGAGCAGCAGCACCTCGATGCCCCGCTCCCGGAAGGCCTCCATGTGCGGGGAGTTGCCGACGCTCTGCCGGGACTCGCCGGTGATGTAGTAGATGTCCTCCTGCCCGTCCCGCATCCGCTCCACGTACTGCTTGAGCGTGACCGTCTCGTCCTCGCCGTGGGTGGTCGCGAACGACGACACCGCGAGGATGGCGTCGCGGTTGTCGGAATCGGTGACCAGCCCCTCCTTCAGCACGGCGCCGAACTCCCGCCAGAACGTGGCGTACCGCTCGGCGTCGCCGGTCATCATGCTCTTCACCGACGACAGCACCTTCTTCGTCAGCCGGCGCTGCATCATCAGGATGTGCCGGTCCTGCTGCAGGATCTCGCGGGACACGTTGAGGGAGAGGTCCTGCGCGTCGACCACGCCCTTGACGAAACGCAGGTACGGCGGCAGCAGCGCCTCGCAGTCGTCCATGATGAACACGCGCTTCACATACAGCTGCACCCCGCGCTTGAAGTCCTGCGTGAACAGGTCGTGCGGGGCGTGCGAGGGCACGAACAGCAGGGCCTGGTACTCGAAGGTCCCCTCGGCCTGCAGCTGGATGGTCTCGAGCGGGTCGCGCCAGTCGTGGCTGATGTGCTTGTACAGCTCGTGGTACTCGTCCTCGGACACCTCGTCGCGGGAACGGGCCCACAGGGCCTTCATCGAGTTCAGCGTCTCGGGCTCGGCTGCCCCGTCACCCTCGCCCGCCGTCTCCCCGACCAGCCTGACGGGCCAGGTGATGAAGTCCGAGTAGCGCTTGACGATCTCCTTGATCTTCCACGCCGAGGTGTAGTCGTGCAGCTGGTTGTCGGGGTCGGCCGGCTTGAGGTGCAGCGTGACCGACGTGCCCTGCGGCGCGTCGTCGACTTCCTCCAGGGTGTACGTGCCCTCGCCGCGGGACGTCCAGCGCGTGCCCCGCCTCTCGCCCGCGCGCCGCGTCAGCAGGGTGACCTCGTCCGCCACCATGAAGCCGGAGTAGAAGCCGACGCCGAACTGGCCGATCAGCCCCTCGGCGCCGGCGGTGTCCTGCGCCTCCCGCAGCTCCCGCAGGAACTCGGCCGTGCCCGAGTTGGCGATCGTGCCGATGAGCTGCCCGACCTCGTCGTACGACATCCCGATGCCGTTGTCCCGCACCGTGAGCGTACGGGCGGCGGGGTCGGTCTCGAGCTCGATGTGCAGATCGGAGACGTCGGCGTCGAGCGAGTCGTCCCGCAGCGCGGCCAGACGCAGCTTGTCCAGCGCGTCGGAGGCGTTGGAGACGAGCTCACGGAGGAAGACGTCCTTGTTCGAGTAGATCGAGTGGATCATCAGCTGGAGCAGCTGGCGCGCTTCTACCTGGAACTCAAACGTTTCGGTCGGCATGATTCGCAGTTACCTCACTGATACAGGGAGTGCCGAAGCTGGCGCGAACACTGTAAGTCCGCGCCTGCCGAGGCCGCGAAGGAGGTCACAGCCGCCGCACGGCGGTGGCGGTACGCCGACACGATCGAGGACGAGACCCTGAGCAGGTAGCGTGCCCGCGGCGCTGTGCCGACGGGCCTTCGGGCAGCAGAGGGCGCCCGGCGTGACACCGGGCGCCCCTCGAGCCGTACGGCCGCTTACCGGGCCGCCGCCGTGTCCGCGGCCTGGGCGCGCAGGGCCCGCTCGATGCCCGCGCGGGACTCGGAGACCAGACGGCGCAGGGCCGGGCTCGGGTCGGCCGAGGCGAGCCAGGCGTCGGTGCGGTCCAGGGTCTCGCCGGTGACCTGGATCGCCGGGTAGAGACCGACCGCGATCTGCTGGGCCATCTCGTGCGAGCGGGACTCCCAGACGTCCTTGAGCACCTCGAAGTACCGCTCCGTGTACGGCGCCAGCAGCTCACGCTGGTCGGTCTGGACGAAGCCGGTGATCACCGCCTCCTGGAGCGCGTTCGGCAGCTTGTCGGACTCGACGACCGACGCCCACGCCTCCGCCTTGGCCTCCTCGGTCGGCCGGGCGGCGCGCGCGGTGGCGGCGTGCCGCTCACCCGCGGCGGTCTTGTCGCGCTCGTACTCGCCCGTGATCTCGGCCTCGTCGTACCGGCCCACCGCCGCGAGCCGCTGCACGAACGCCCAGCGCAGCTCCGTGTCGACGGCCAGGCCCTCGACCGTCTGCGTGCCGTCCAGCAGGCCGTCCAGGAGGTCCAGCTGCTCCGGCGTCCTCGCCGTCGCGGCGAAGGCGCGCGCCCACGCCAGCTGGTGGTCGCTGCCCGCCTCGGCGGCCCGCAGATGGGCCAGGGTGGCCTCCGTCCAGCGGGTGAGCAGGGCCTCGCGGGCGGCTGGGGCGGCGTACAGGTCGATCGCCAGCTTCACCTGGCGGTGCAGCGACTGCACCACGCCGATGTCCGACTCCTTGCCGATGCCCGACAGCACCAGGGACAGGTAGTCGCGGGTGGCGAGTTCGGCGTCCCGGGTCATGTCCCAGGCCGACGCCCAGCTCAGCGCGCGCGGCAGGGACGCCTCGAAGTCGCCGAGGTGCTCGGTGACGAAGGCCAGCGACCGCTCGTCCAGGCGGACCTTGGCGTACGACAGGTCGTCGTCGTTGAGCAGGATCACGTCGGGGCGGGCCTTGCCGACGAGCTGCGGTACGGCGGTCAGCTCGCCGTCGACGTCCAGTTCGACCCGGTCGACGCGCACCAGCTTGCCGCTCGCCCCGTCCAGGTCGTACAGGCCGACGGCGATGCGGTGCGGGCGCAGGGTGGCCTCGCCCTTGGCGCCGGCGGGCAGCGCCGGGGCCTCCTGGCGGATGGCGAAGGAGGTGATGACGCCCGTACCGTCCGGGCCGTCGGTCTCGATCTCCGGGCGCAGCACGTTGATGCCGGCCGTCTCCAGCCACTTCTTCGACCAGGTGCTCAGATCACGGCCGGAGGTCTCCTCCAGGGCGCCCAGCAGGTCGGACAGGCGCGTGTTGCCGTACGCGTGACGCTTGAAGTACGCCTGCACGCCCCGGAAGAACGCGTCCTTGCCGACGTAGGCCACCAGCTGCTTCAGGACGGACGCGCCCTTGGCGTACGTGATGCCGTCGAAGTTGACCAGCACGTCGTCCAGGTCACGGATGTCGGCCATGATCGGGTGCGTGGACGGCAGCTGGTCCTGGCGGTAGGCCCAGGTCTTCATGGAGTTCGCGAACGTCGTCCACGAGTGCGGCCACTTCGAGCCCGGTGCGTCCGCCTGGCAGGCGGCCTCGGCGTAGGTGGCGAACGACTCGTTCAGCCACAGGTCGTTCCACCACTCCATGGTGACCAGGTCGCCGAACCACATGTGGGCCAGCTCGTGCAGGATCGTCGCGGCCCGCACCTCGTAGGCGGCGTCCGTCACCTTCGACCGGAAGACGTACTGGTCCCGGATGGTCACGGCACCGGCGTTCTCCATCGCGCCCGCGTTGAACTCCGGCACGAACAGCTGGTCGTACTTCCCGAAGGGGTACGCGTAGTCGAACTTCTCCTGGAACCACTCGAAGCCCTGCCGCGTGACGTCGAAGATGGCGTCCGCGTCGAGGAACTCGGCGAGCGAGGGCCGGCAGTAGATGCCGAGCGGCACCGACTGGCCGTCCTTCTCGTACACGCTGTGCACGGAGTGGTACGGGCCGACGATCAGCGCGGTGATGTACGTCGAGATCCGCGGCGTCGGCTCGAACTCCCAGACGTCGTCCCGGGGCTCGGGCGTCGGCGAGTTGGAGATGACGGTCCAGCCCGCCGGGGCCTTCACGGTGAACTGGAAGGTCGCCTTGAGGTCCGGCTGCTCGAAGCTCGCGAAGACCCGGCGGGCGTCCGGCACCTCGAACTGGGTGTAGAGGTAGGCCTGGTCGTCGACCGGGTCGACGAACCGGTGCAGGCCCTCGCCGGTGTTGGTGTACGCGCAGTCGGCGCTCACCCGCAGGACGTTGCGGCCCGGGAGCAGACCCGGCAGGGCGATCCTGGAGTCCGCGAACACCTCGGCGGGGTCGAGGGAGTCCCCGTTGAGGGTCACCTCGTGGACGGTGGGAGCCACCAGGTCGATGAACGACTCCGCTCCGCCCCCGTCCTCGGAGACGTCGAAGCGCACCGTGGTCACGGACCGGTAGGTGCCGCCCTCCTGCGCGCCGGAGAGATCGAGGTCGATCTCGTACGAGTCAACGGTCAGCAGCTTCGCCCGCTGCTGCGCCTCTTCGCGAGTCAGGTTTGTGCCAGGCACGCGGTCATCTCCTCGTTATGTGTGGGTTGTGCCATCCTTCCACGTGACCGGCACGGAACGCGATGACCATTTCCCGCCGGTGGCGCGCCCGGCCGGGCGCGAGCCTGGAACCATGACGACGCCCCACCACACCGCCCGCCCCGTACCGGCGCCGGTCCTGAAGGAACTGCGCACCCTGGACGACGCGGGCCGCCCCGCGGTCCCCCGCACCGACGACGAGGGCGGCGCCCCGCTCCGCTGCTGCCTGCGCCGCAGTGTGCCGGGCGAGACGATCGCCCTGGTGTCGTACGCGCCGCTGCGCCGCTGGGCGGCACGGACGGGCGCCGACCCGGGCGCGTACGACGAGCAGGGCCCGGTCTTCATCCACGCCGAGGAGTGCGCGGGGCCGGCGCCCGACGCAGGCCTGCCCTTCACCGACGCCCACCGCACGCTGCGCCGCTACTCCGCCGACGGCCGCATCCTGGGCGGCCGCCTGGTGGAGACCCCGGACGCCTTCGCCCCCGCCCTCACGGAGGCCTTCGCCGACCCGGAGGTCGCCCTCGTCCACGTCCGCGCGGTGGAGCACGGCTGCTTCCTCTACGAGGTACGACGCGACGACCGCGGTGCCCCGGCTCCGGAGGGTTGATGACCCGCCGGCCCGTCCGCAGGTTGCCGCAGCCAGGTGTCGCGTGCGGCGCGGAGCAGGCGACGGGGCACCCGGCCCGCACGTCAAGGGCCGGATCACCCGGCTGAGGAGCGGCGCACCACCACCCGGCAACGACCCGGCCACCGGACCAGGTCGAGCCAGTGGCGGTACGCCGAGCCGGACGGCAGCCCACCGCGCGCTCAGGCTGCCGTCGTGCTTGCGCACGTCGACCGGCACGGAGCGAGTTCTGCGACCGACTCGCCCAGGTGTCGGCGCGACAGCCCGCAGAAGGAAGGACGGGACATGGCCGCACGGGCCTGTTCGATCGTCACACACCGGACAGCTCGCGCAGGTGTCTCTCCGTCCCCGCACTCACCGACCAAGATCAGCCGCAGGTCGGTTCGTTAGGGTCGGGGACATGACGACACCCCTTGCCGGAAGTGCCTTCGACTCGCTCCGCCTCGACGCCGTGTCCGACCGGGAGGCGCTGCGCCGGGTGTACGCACTCCCCGGTGACGCGGCCGTGCGCAAGCAGATGACCGAACTCACCGAGCAGACAAGGAAGTTGATCGGATGCTCATCGTTGGTCCTGGTCGCCAGCGCGGACGCCGAGGGCAACTGTGACGTCTCCCCGCGCGGAGGCCCCGCCGGGTTCGTCGCCGTCCTGGACGCACGGACGGTGGCGATACCGGACGCGACCGGCAACAAGCGTCTGGACACCCTGCAGAACGTCATCGCCACCGGACGGGCCGGGCTGCTGTTCGTCGTCCCGGGGCGCACCACGACGCTCAGGGTGAACGGCCGGGCCTGCGTCTCCACCCGCCCGGAGCTGCTGTCGCAGCTGACCGCCGTGGGCAAGCCGCCGGCCAGTGCGCTGGTGCTGGGGATCGAGGAGGTCTACCCGCACTGCCCCAAGTCGCTGCTGCGCAGCGGGGCCTGGAAGCCGGAGCAGTGGCTGCCGGCGGACGCCCAGCCGACCTCGGCAGAGGTGACGCTGGCCCAGCTGCGGATGCCGGAGCTGACGATCGCCGACATCGAGCAGGCGGAGGCGGATTCGCTGAAGTACCGGTACGAGTAACGGCCCGACCGGCGATTGCCGGACCACCGGCCCGCCGAATCCCCGGACCGGCACGCCCCGAGATCAATCGCGGGGCAGCCCGTGACCCGACGGCGCCGACCATGCCGTCCGGCCGCCCGGAACTCGCGATCCCGAAAGTGCGGGGTCCGGTCCGGAGGCCGATTCCCGGCCGGCCGTCATACGTGCCGCCGGCGAGCTGCTCAGGCAGGCACAGCTGGAGCAGGCCGACACAGAAGCGTTCGCCGAGTGGGACTGCGGTGGGGGAGCCGGTCCGTGGGACCGGGTGAGCGGGGGCGGGGGCACCGACGGGGCCTGGTGACCGGAATTCCTGTGCGTGACCCCCGCCTTTTGGCCAGGGGTGTCGCGTCACGGCGGCATCCGGCGCTCTGAACACGCCGAAAGGGGTCCACCCGGCCGGGTGGACCCCCCGCGCGGCGAGCGGGTCTGTGGTCACCGCTTCAGCTCGGCCGCCACCAGTTCCGCGATCTGGACGGTGTTCAGGGCCGCGCCCTTGCGGAGGTTGTCGTTGGAGACGAAGAGGGCCAGGCCGTTGTCGACCGTCTCGTCGCGGCGGATGCGGCCGACGTAGGACGGGTCCTGGCCGGCGGCCTGGAGCGGGGTGGGGATGTCGGTGAGGACGACACCGGGGGCGTCGGCCAGCAGCTCGGTCGCGCGCTCCGCGCTGATCGGACGGGCGAACCGGGCGTTGATCTGGAGGGAGTGGCCGGAGAAGACCGGGACGCGCACGCAGGTGCCGGAGACCTTGAGCTCCGGGATGTCCAGGATCTTGCGGGACTCGTTGCGCAGCTTCTGCTCCTCGTCGGTCTCGTTCAGACCGTCGTCCACGAGGTTGCCGGCGAAGGGCAGCACGTTGAAGGCGATGGGGCGCTTGTAGACGCCGGGCTCGGGGAAGTCGACCGCCGCGCCGTCGTGGGCCAGCTTGTCGGCGTCGGCGACGACCTTCTGGGTCTGGCCGTGCAGCTCCGCCACGCCCGCGACTCCGGAGCCGGACACCGCCTGGTAGGTGGCGACGACCAGCGCCTCGAGGCCCGCCTCGGCGTGCAGCGGACGCAGGACCGGCATCGCGGCCATCGTGGTGCAGTTCGGGTTGGCGATGATGCCCTTGGGGCGGTTCGCGATCGCCTCCGGGTTCACCTCGGAGACGACCAGCGGGACCTCGGGGTCCTTGCGCCAGGCCGAGGAGTTGTCGATCACGACGGCGCCCTGCGAGGCGACCTTCTCGGCCAGCGCCTTCGAGGTCGCGCCGCCCGCGGAGAACAGCACGATGTCCAGGCCGGTGTAGTCCGCGGTGGACGCGTCCTCCACCGTGACCCCGTCCAGGACCGTCCCCGCCGAGCGGGCCGAGGCGAACAGGCGCAGCTCGGTCAGCGGAAACTTCCTCTCTTCGAGGATGCTGCGCATGACCGTGCCCACCTGACCGGTGGCTCCGACGATTCCGACCCTCACGGCGTCTCCCTACTGCGTCTCTTCGCGTTCCTGTTACCTGGCCGAGGCTTTTCCATCATGCGGCCGACCACGTCCCGCTTGTCCAATTGTTAACGCCTTCTGCCCGAACAGTGGGACGCCCCGGTGCCGGGCACCGGTCGCGGACCTGCGGCCGCCGCCCCTGCGAGCCGCAGGAAATCAGCCGTCGGGGGCCACCGACCGCAAGGTCCCCTGCCCCGCCCCGCCCCACCCACACGGCGGTGTGACGTACGCCTCTGCCCGGTCCGCGGCACCCGGGCGAACGTTCCGGGCCCGGCCGGCGTCGTAGGGGAAACAGTGCGAGGGGGTGGGCAGTGCTGCGCGGAAGAATCCGGCGTGGCCGGCCGACGTACGGCGCCGCGGACGACGACCCGCTGGACGCGGCGCAGGAACGCCGGGTGCGGGCGGTACTCGCGCTCGGCGGGGTGCCGCAGGCGGACCTGCCGGACGGGGTGCAGCAGGTCCGGCTGCGGCTGCTGGAACGCGCCGCGAACGGGCAGGAGGCGCCCCGGGACGTCTCCGCGTGGGCGGCGGTGGTCGCCTCCAACCTCGCCATGGACTGGCACCGGGCCAAACGCCGCCAGGAGCGGCTCGGCGAACGCCTCGCCGCGCTGCGCCCGGCGGAGCAGCTCCCCGCCGACGAGGAGACCCGCCTGCTCTCCCTCGCCGTCGCCCGCGGCCTGGACGGGCTGCCCGACGCCCAGCGCCAGGTCGTCGTACTGCGGTTCTACGCCGACCTTCCGGTGCGCTCGATAGCCGACCAGCTCGGCGTCCCCGAGGGCACGGTCAAGAGCCGGCTGCACACGGCCGTACGGGCCCTGCGCGCCCGCCTGCACGAGGACGAGGTGGTGTGACGTGGCCGCCCACGACCCCCAGGACGACGGCATGCCCCGGGACGACGGCATGGACGCCCTCATGGCCGCGCTCCTCGACGAGTCGCTGCCCGCGCGGGCCCGGCAGGACCCGGCGTTCACGGCCGCGCGGGACGCGGCCGCCGCCGACGTGGCCGTGCTGCGGGAGCAGCTGGGCCTGATCGGGGACGCGCTGGCCGACGCCGGTGAGCACCGGGAGGCCGGGTCCGGGTCTCCGGCGACCCCCCTCGCGCCGGTGAGGTCCCTTGCGCCGGTGACGCCCCTGCCCGCCCGCCCCCGCCGTGCCCGCCGCCCCCTGCGGACCGCCCTCGGGACGCTCGTCGCGGCGGCGGCCGCCACGGTGGTCGTCGGCACGGGCTGGCTCGTGGCACAGCCCGGGGGAGGAGCGTCCGAGGCGTCGGATGCCAAGGCCGCCGACAAGGCGGCGAGCAGCGGTCAGGACGGCGGTGCCGCCTTCGGCAGCCCCCACTACCTCGCCTGCGCCCGGCTCGTCGTCGAGGGCACGGTCGCGGCGGTGGAGCCGGTACCGGACACGGGCGCGGGCGCCGGACAGGAGCGCGTCACGCTGACGGCGACCCACGTCCACAAGCCGGAGAAGGGAACCCGAGGCGGCGATGACGAGATCGTTCTCCTGCGGGAGGCCGACGGCCGGCCCCCGCTGCACGAGGGCGACCGGGTCCTGGTCGGCCTGCCCCGCGAGGGCGCCGTCCCGGACACCGTGATCGTCGGTGAGGAGGAGATCGCCCCCGAACGGGCGCGGATCGCCGCCGCGCTGCCCGTGTCGCGCACCCTGACCTGTGGGTGATCGGCGGAGGGCGCGTACGACGAAGGGGCGGGCGCCCTGGTGGACGCCCGCCCCTCGGTGGTGGCCGTCGGCTACGGCACGACCTTCTCGATCGTCACGCTGCCCGTGCCCGCGACCGTGCCGCGCGCGTTGACCAGCTGGACCCGTCCGAAGAACTCACGTCCCTCGGGGGCCGCCGCGACCGCCGTGACGCTGCCGGAGACGGTGGCCGAGTCGCCCGTGCCGAGCTTCACCGACGTGGCCCCGTCGACCGTGACCTCGCCGAGCGTGGCGGAGAAGAACACGTCCCGGTAGTCGTACTCGGCGGAACCGGCCGGGACGGAGTAGCCCACGACCTGGACGGTGTACGTACCGGCGGCCGGCTTGGCGATGGAGACCGCCTCCTCCGAGTCGCCGTCGGCGGACTGGGCGACGCGGGTGCCGGCGGCGTTGTAGACCGCCAGGTCCAGGTCGGCGGCGGTGTCGGTGACGTTGCCGATGGCCACGTCGAGCGATGCGGCGCCCGCGGGCACCTCGACCGTGGTGGTGTGGACGTCGCCCGTGCTGATGGTCGGCCGGTCGGTCTTGGCCGAGCCGAGCGGGCCGCCGACCAGCTTGCCGTCCAGGGCGGCGGCCTGGTTGGTCACCTTCCAGGAGACGTCGGCCGGAGTGCCGACCTTCGCCTCCGGCACGGTCACGGTCTCCGGGGCGAAGACCGCGCCGAGCACGGCGACGTCCAGCTTGTACGGGTTGTCGAGCAGCGGCGAGGTGCGGCGCGACTCGACCTCGATCTCCCAGACGCCCGGCTGCGGGTCCGCGTACGAACGCACGTCGGGACGGCAGGTGTTGGCCGGGTTGTTGTAGTTCGGGTAGCAGTTGACCGTCGACGTCGGGTCGGACGGGACGCCGTAGGGGTGGATGGCGATGAACCGGGTCTGGCTCGTGGCCTTCAGCCCGCCGAGCGCGATCTCCAGCGTCTTCGCGCCCTCGGGCACGGTGACGAAGTAGGAGGTGGTGCTGTTGCGCTGGGCCGTACCGGAGGCGGAGAAGGTGTGCTTCAGCGGCGCCGAGACGACCACGGTGTTCAGGATCTGCCGGTCGACGCCCTCGGTGCGCGGGTCGTCGACCTCGAGGATCGCGCTCTTCAGGCCGGCCGAGCGGGGCTCGGCCTGAACCTTGACGGTCACCGGCTTGTTCAGCGACAGCTGCACGTCGCGGTCGCCGAGGATGCGGAAGGTGTTGCCGGCGTTGTTCTCGAGGCCGAGCTTGTGCCGGATCGCGCGGTCGGGGCCGGACGTACGGGTGACGGTGATGTCGTACGTCTTCTTCTGACCGGCCTTGAGGCCGCCCTCACGGTCGTAGAGGCCGGTGCCGGAGCCCGGGGTCTTCAGGAACTGGTCGATCGCGGTGTCGACCGGCGCCTCGACCGTGTACTCGTGCGCGGTGGCCCCGTCGCGGATCGCGTCCCAGGCGTCCTCGATGTCGATGAGGCCTGCGCCCTCCTCGTAGGCCTGCACGTCCTTGATGTGCTCGGCGGTGGAGGTGAGGGCGGTGCGCAGCTTCGCGGGCGTCAGGTCGACGCGCTTCTGCTTCGCGGCCGACAGCAGCAGCGCGGCGGCACCGGCGGCCTGCGGGGAGGCCATCGAGGTGCCCTGGAGCATGCCGTAACCGGCGGGCAGGCCGTAACCCGCCTCGGCGACCGGCGCGCCCGGCGACCAGGTCTGGATGGTGTTGATCGCCGCACCGGGCGCGACGAGCGTCGGCGTGAAGCCGCCGTCCTCACGCGGACCGCGCGAGGAGAACGGCATCATGGCGTACTTCTTCTTCACCTCGGAGCCGTAGTTGGCGGCCCACGTCTCCTTGGAGATGGTCGCGCCGACCGAGATGACCTTGTCGGCCAGGGCGGGGTCGCCGATGGTGTTGGCGCCGGGGCCGGAGTTGCCCGCGGAGATCACCAGCTGGACGCCGTAGGTGTCGATGAGGCGGTTGTAGAGCTCGGCGCGGGCGTTGTTGCCGTCGTTCAGCGCCGGCAGACCGCCGATGGACATGTTGACGATGTCGACACCGCGGTTGGCGACGAGGTCGATCATGCCCTCGGTGAGCGCCACGCTGGTGCAGCCGCCGGACCAGGTGCAGGCGCGGGAGGAGACGATCTTCGCGCCGGGGGCGGCGCCGTTCATCTTGCCGCCGAACAGCCCGTTGGCCGCGGTGATGCCGGCCACGTGCGAGCCGTGCGAGCCCTGGATGAGGCCGATGTTGACGAAGTCGGCCTTGGCGCCGGCCGCGTTGTGGACGACGTCCTTGCGGATCTCCACGACGAACGGCTGGCGCTCGGCGACCTCGGTGGCCGGGTCGTCGGTGCCGAAGTACCCGATCTGGAAGCCGTCCTTGTACGGCTTCATCGGGGTGTCGTCGGAGAAGTCCTGGTTGTTGTTCAGGTCGACGCGGACCGTGCCGGCCGCCGCGTCGTACAGCACGCCCCAGGAGTCGGTGGTGTCGCCGTCGCGGTTGGCGTCACCGCCCGCGTCACCGCCGATGGTGTACGACTCCTTGAACGTGCTGATCCGGTACGAGCCCTCGGGCGCCGTCCAGGTCTTTCCCTCGTGGGTGAAGGTGGGGCCGGACACCGATTCGGTCATCGGGCGCCAGGTGCGGTCGCCGTCCACGAGCGGGTCGGTCGCCGTCACCCAGTCGACGATCTTCCGCTCGCCGGTGGTGGTCTTCTGCAGCGCCGGGTGGGCGAGGTCCACACCCGTGTCGAGGACGCCGATGGTGACACCGCGGCCGTCCGCCTTCGGGTTGTCCTTGACGAAGTCGACGGCGCCGGTCTCGAAGGACGGGTTGTACGGGTTCTTGGCGGGGGTCCGCTTGTCGGGAGCCGAGTAACCGCCCTTGCCGCCCTTGCCGGCGGCGCCCTTCGTGGTGTCCGCGCCGGGCGTCGGGTCGTCCAGCGGGATCTCCTCGCGCAGGTCGATGCCGTGCACGGTGGAGAGCTTCGCGGCGGCGGCGATGGCCGAGTCCGCCTTGGCGGTGGGGACGGTGGCGCGGACGTAGCCGAGCGCGTCGTGGGTCCGGCCGACCGAACCGCCCTTGACCGCGTCCAGCTGCTCGGCGACCTGCTTGGTCTTGCCGGGGGCGGTGGCGATCATCATCGTGACGTTCTTGACGCCGTCCGCCTTGGCCTCGGCGAGCAGGTCCGCGTCCTTCGAACCGAGCTTGTCGGGCGAGGGCTTGACGTCACCGTCGACGGGTGAGGCGGTCGGCGCGGCAGCGGCGACCGCCAGGGGTATCGGTCCGACCGCGCTGAGCGCGGCGACGAGACCGGCGGCCAGGGCGATACGGGCGACGCGTCTCGTGCCCGATATCGCTTCGCGCTGGGAGGAATGGGTCATCGGCATCCCTTGCAGGTAAAGGCACCATCGTGGAGCGACCGGAGCTGATCGACCCTGGCCGCGGTCGTCCGGAATGCGATCCCGGACGATCGCTGAGCCTTACGCAAGGGACAGGTGTTTGGGGAGGGTTGGCCGAATCGAAATGGATGTGTGGGGAAAACCCGCTATGCGCGTATCGGGTGTCGGGTGATGAACCGGGCAAGTCGTGCGCGCGGTCGCGTCGTACGGCGGTGACCCGTTGTCGGTTACTCGCCTGCCGGTCCGGCGGTCGTCGGGGTAACGTCCCCGGGTGCGAGAGAAGTTGCGGGTGGCGGCCTACGCCGTGGTGGTGCGCGACGGGCAGTTGCTGCTGGCCCGGTCCCCGGTGCCCGGAGGCGCCCCTGAGTGGGTCCTGCCGGGCGGCGGCATGGAGCACGGCGAGGACCCCTACGACACCGTGCGGCGGGAGGTCGAGGAGGAGACCGGCTACCACATCGAGGTCACCGGACTGCTCGGCGTGAACTCCAGTCGGCGCACCTTCCCCGGCGGCCGCCTGAGCCGCCCCGTCGACCACCACGGCGTACGGCTGGTCTACGAGGGGCGGATCATCGGCGGCGAACTGCGCAACGAGGTCGGCGGCTCCACCGAACTGGCCGCCTGGCAGCCCCTGGACGCCGTCCCGGAACTGGTCCGGATCCGCCTGGTCGACATCGCGCTGCGGCTGTGGCGGGAACGGCCGGCCGCGGGACGGGTCGCGGAGCGCGCGGAGGGCTGACCGCAGGGGGGCGACCGATCGAGGCCCACGACCTCGATCGGGCAGTTGTGCCGATCATCGCCATCAGGTTCACATTCTGTGACCCGGATCTCCCGTGAAGTGAACGCGGAGTGACCGGGTTCGGGCCGGTGCGGAAGCGGGTTCCGACAGGCGGGGTGGTCCAAGATCCACGTACGGCGATCGGCGTCGCGCGTTGCCGCCGCGTTCACACGCAGGCCATTCCCGCTGCCAAGCATCCAGTACGAGCGGGACGTTCGCCCGGCGAGCACCCCGCGACCACTGCCGACGCGTTCGCACCCGGGGAGAGAAGCGCCATGCCGCGCATACGCCCAGTCGCCGACCCCACTGGATTCCACCGCCGTTCCGTCCTCGCCGCCACCGGCGCGGTGGCCCTCTCCGCCGGCGTCGGTTACGCCCTGCGGCCCGGCGGCGAGGCCGTCGCGGCGGACGCCGCCCCGGACGGGACCGTGCACGCCTCCTCCCGCCAGGCACCGGCCGCCCCGCTCGCCCCGTACACCCGGGGCACCACCCTCGAAGGGGTGTCCGCCCCGCGCGGTGCATCCGGCTACCGGCGCCTCGACGAAGGGCAGGGCTGGGGGCGGGTGGTGCGCGGCGAACTGGCCGCGGCCCGCCCCGGCAGGGACGACCGCCGCACCACGCTGGCGGCGTTCGTGCAGCTCACCGACCTGCACCTGCTCGATACGCAGCATCCGCTGCGCCTGGAGTACCTGCGCTCCACCGATGTGCGCGCCTGGCGGCCCCAGGAGGCGCTCACCGTGCACGGCGCGGTCGCGCTCGTCGAGCGGATCAACGCGCTGCGCGGCGCCCCCGTCACCGGCTCCCCGCTGCACTTCGCTATGACCACCGGCGACAACACGGACAACAACACCCGCACCGAACTGGACTGGTTCCTGACGGTGCTCAGCGGTGGCCGCGTCACCCCCAACTCCGGGGACCCGCGCCACTACGAAGGCGTCCAGAACAGCGGTCTGCGGCAGTACTGGCAGCCGGACACCGCCGTCCGCGACGCCGACAAGCAACTCGGCTTCCCGCACCTGGGCGGTTTCCTCGCGGCGGCCGTCCGCGAGGTCAACAGTCCCGGCCTCAACCTTCCCTGGTACTCCACCGTCGGTAACCACGACACGATGCCGCTCGGCTGCTACGCCTCCCACGGCGACTCCCACCTCACCGAACTCGCCGTCGGCGGCCGGAAGCTGATGGAGATACCGGCGGCCGAGGCGAAGAAGCTCCAGCAGACCATCAAGAAGGCCACCGACCCCCGGGGCGTCCAGTACGGCGAGTTCCTGAAGACCCACGCCCGCGCCATGCGTTCGGTCACCCCCGACGAGGCGCGCGCCCCGTTCACCCCCACCGAGTACCTGAAGGCGCACCTGGACCCCGCGCACCGCGGATTCGGCCCGGTGGGCCACGGCTACACCGCCGCCAACCTCGACGCGGGCACCCAGTACTACGCGTTCCGCGTCTCCGACGACGTCATCGGGATCAGCCTCGACACCACCGACCCGGGCGGCCACTACACGGGCTCCCTCGGCACGGCCCAACTGCGCTGGCTGGAGCGGACCCTGCGGACCCACGAGGACTCCCGCGCGATCATCTTCAGCCACCACACCAGCGCATCGATGACGAACACGCACCGCGACCCGGCCCGTCCCGACGAACGGCGCCACGACGGCAGGGAACTCCTCGCGCTCCTCGGCCGGCACCGCAACGTGGTGGCCTGGGTCAACGGTCACATCCACCGCAACGCCATCACCCCGCACACCGGCCCCGCCGGCTCCTTCTGGGAGATCTCCACCGCCTCCCACATCGACTTCCCCCACCTCGCCCGCGTCATCGAGCTGGTGGACAACGAGGACGGCACGCTGTCCCTCTTCACCACCCTGGTCGAGTCCGCGGCCCCGTCCCGCACGGACCACGACGACCTCACCCAGACCGGCCTGGCCGCCCTCTACCGCGAACTGTCCTACAACGCCCCGGGTGCCCGCACCGACCTGGCCGGTGACCCGGGGGACCGCAACACGGAACTCCTGCTCAAGGCGTAGGAAGCGGGGCCGGATCAGCGGGGCAGCACCACGACGTAGGCGGCGGGTTCGCGGTCGTCCGCGGCCGTCAGCGCCGTACGGACCACCGCCGCCTGCTGCTCCGCCGCGTCCCGCAGCTTGCCCGGGGTGAGGTGCACGACGGTGATGCCGAGCCGCTCCAGGAGCTCACGTTCGCGGGCGTACTCGAACCACACGTCCTCCTGGGAGGGGCCCTGCCGGGACGTTCGGGTGTCCAGCACGAGCGCCACGGCCTGGTCGGGCCAGTAAGCGTCCAGACCGCCGAGGTGGGGGCCGCCCGGCAGGCGCAGGTCGACGTTCCACACCGGGTCGGGCAGACCGTGCTCCCGCACCATCCGGTACAGCCGGTCCTCCGCGACCGCGCGGCCCTCGGCCACCAGCGAGTCCACCGCGTTCACCACGTGCGGCCGGTTCAGGAGCTTCGCGCCGGTCAGCTCCCGCACCACCGTGGCCGCGTCGCAGTGGCCGTCGGCCACGGCCTCCGTCAGCAGCCGGCGCACCGCGGCCGCGTCGTCCAGACCGGCCACCGCGTCGGCCAGCGCCCGCGCCACCGGCGCCACCGGCACGCCCGCCACCTGCACGGGGACCGGCAGCACCGGCGTGCGGACGATGCGGACACAGCCCGTGGAGCGCAGCCGGCGCAGCCGCGGCACCAGCACGTCGAAGGCGTCCAGGGAGGGCAGCGGGGGAGCGGAGGAGAAGCCGTGCAGGGTCAGCGCGGCCAGCCCGGTGATCATCGCCTCCTCGTAACGGGGCACCGTCGAGTCGGCCGGACCGGGCTGGTCGGGGACCCGCACGGACCGCTCCCGCGCCGTGTACATCAGTACCGCGTGCAGCCGCTCCTCGCTGGTCGGCGGGCCCGGGTGGAGCAGGACGACGCCGGGGAGGAGCTGCCGCCAGGTGCCGCCGGGGCGGCACCGGTCGTCGGCCTCCGCGGCGGAGACGCCGTGCGAGCGGAGCTGGGCGGTCGTCAGCACGCGCCGGGTGCCGGCGGCCAGGTGGTGCAGGGAGCGGGGGAAGAGCGGGGTCTCGTGGTTCATGTCCGGCAATGTCCCCGCGTCGCGTCCGCCCTCGAACCCCTGTTACAGAGCCGTCGACAATCAGGGACAAGGCCGTCCTAAAGGACGCTTGTTCGGATGCCGAAAACCCCTGGCCCGTTCGGGTGGGACCAGGGGTTACGGTTGCCATTGCCCGAACTCCGTAACGGTCACGGAGCGTGTGTCCCAGGGGTGGGATCACGCCGGGAGCGGGTGGGTGTCAGTCGGCCGCCGCAGCGTGGGTCAGCCCGCCGCCGCGTCGCACGCCTGGCCGCGCAGCGCCCGCGCCAGGTCGTCCCGGGCCTCCAGCACCAGACGGCGCAGCGCCGGGGCCGCGTCCTCGTGGGCCGCGAGCCAGGCGTCCGTCGCGTCCAGCGTCCGGGGCGAGTCCCGCAGCTCGGGGAACAGGCCCCGCACCACGTCCATGCCGATCTGGATCGACCGCTCGGTCCACACCCGCTCGATCACCGCGAAGTACTTCTCCGCGTACGGCGCGAGCAGCTCCCGCTGCGAGGGCTGGGCGAAGCCCGCGATCGTCGCCTCCACCAGCGCGTTGGACAGCTCGTCCGACTCCACGACCTGCTCCCACGCCCGCGCCTTCACCTCCGCCGACGGGCGGGCGGCCAGGCAGCGGACCTGGTGGCGCTTGCCGGAGGCGGTGTCGTCCCGGGCCAGCTCCTCGGCCAGCGCCTTCTCGTCGGCGAGCCCGTGCGCGGCCAGCGGCTCCAGGAACGCCCAGCGCAGCTCCTGGTCGACGTCGAGCCCGTCGACCGTCACCGTGCCCGACAGCAGCTCCTGGAGCAGCTGGAAGTCGCCCGGCGCGCCGGCCGACCGGGCGAAGAAGCGGGCCCAGGCCAGCTGCTGCTCGCTGCCCGGCGCGGCGGCCTCCAGCTCGCGCCGGGCTCCCTCGGCGAGCAGCCGGCCGCCCGTCTCCCGCCAGGCGGGCGCCGCGTAGTGGACGAGCGCCGACTCGGCCCAGGCGTGCAGCATCTGGAGCACACCGATGTCGGACTCGCGCCCGCCGAACCGCAGCACCAGGTCCACGAACTCCCGCGCGGGCAGCAGCGCGTCCCGCGTCATGTTCCACAGCGCCGACCAGCACAGGGCACGGGCCAGGGGGTCGGTCAGCGTGTCCAGGTGCGCGCGGAGCGTGGCCAGCGAGGTCTCGTCGAAGCGGATCTTGCAGTACGTCAGGTCGTCGTCGTTGACCAGCACCAGCTCGGGCGCCTCGGCGCCCGCCAGCTCGGCGACCACGGTACGCGCCCCGTCGACGTCCGCCTCGGCGCGCGCGTACCGCTCCAGCGTGCCGTCGGCCGTGCGCCGGTACAGGCCCACCGCGACGCGGTGCGGGCGCAGTTCGGGGTGCGACTCCGCGGCCTCCTGCAGCACCGCGAGTTCCCCGACCCTGCCGTCCGCGCCCAACAGCACCTGGGGCGTCAGGGAGTTGACCCCTGCCGTCTGCAGCCAGGACCGCGTCCAGGCCGCCATGTCCCGCCCGCTGGTCTCCTCGAGGACCGACAGCAGGTCACCGAGGCGGGTGTTGCCGTACGCGTGCCGCTTGAAGTAGCGGCGGGCACCCTCCAGGAAGGCGTCCTGGCCGACGTACGCCACCAGTTGCTTCAGTACGGAGGCACCCTTGGCGTAGGTGATGCCGTCGAAGTTGAGCTTGGCGTCCTGGAGGTCGCGGATGTCGGCGGTGATCGGATGCGTGGACGGCAGCTGGTCCGCGCGGTACGCCCAGGCCTTGCGGCGGTTGGCGAAGGTGATCCAGCCGTCGGTGAAACGGGTGGCGCCCACGAGCGAGAACGCGCCCATGAAGTCGGCGAAGGACTCCTTGAGCCACAGGTCGTCCCACCACTCCATGGTGACCAGGTCGCCGAACCACATGTGCGCCATCTCGTGCAGGATCACGTTGGCCCGGCCCTCGTAGGACGCCTGCGTGACCTTGCCGCGGAAGATGAACTCCTCCCGGAACGTGACGAGTCCGGGGTTCTCCATCGCACCCAGGTTGTACTCGGGCACGAACGCCTGGTCGTACTTCCCGAAGGGGTACGGGTAGTCGACGTGGTCGTGGAAGAAGTCCAGGCCCTGCTTGGTCACCAGGAACACGTCGTCGGCGTCGAAGTGCGGCGCGAGACCCTTGCGGCACATCGCGCCGAGCGGGATCTCCAGCCGCGTGCCGTCGGGCAGTTCACGCTCGTAGGTGTCCGTGACGTAGTGGTACGGCCCGGCGACCACGCACGTGATGTACGTCGAGATCGGCTTGGTCTCCGCGAACCGCCAGACACCGTCGGCGAGTTCCCCGGCGCCGTTGCTCCACACCGTCCAGCCCTCGGGGGCCCGCACCTCGAAGCGGTAGGGGGCCTTGAGGTCGGGCTGCTCGAAGTTGGCGAAGACGCGCCGGGCGTCGGCCGGCTCGTACTGGGTGTAGAGGTACACCTCGCCGTCCTCGGGGTCGACGAAGCGGTGCATGCCCTCGCCGGTACGGGAGTACGCGCACCGGGCGTCGACGATCAGCTCGTTGTCGGCGGCCAGGTCCTCCAGCAGGATCCGGGAGCCGTCGAACACCTCTCCGGGGTCGAGATCCCGCCCGTTGAGGGAGACGGCCGTCACGCTCGGCGCGATCAGGTCCGCGAAGCTGCTCGCGCCCGGCTCCGCGCAGCGGAACCGGAGGGTCGTCACCGAGCGGAAGGTGTGCGGCCCGGCCGCGCCGTCCCCACCGGCCCCACTGTTCCCTCCGTCCCCGCCGTTCGCTCCGTCGGTCGCGGAGCGCAGGTCGAGGGACACCTCGTACCCGTCCACCGACAGCAGTGCGGCCCGCTCCCGGGCCTCGTCACGGGTCAGGTTCTCACCGGGCACGGGCGGACTCCTCGTACGTCGTCGTCGACAGGGCTGGACAACACCGATCCTGCCATGCGCCCCTGACCAGGGGCAGCCGGGAATGACCGGGGGGAGTCCGGGTGTTTCCCGGGGGAAACACCCGCCCCGAACTTCCCCACTGAGGAGCGACATGCCCGACGCGTCCCCTGCCGCCGCCCCCGCCACCCCTGTCGACTTCTGGTTCGACCCGCTGTGCCCCTGGGCCTGGATGACCTCCCGCTGGATGCTGGAGGTGGAGAAGGTGCGGGACGTCAAGGTCCGCTGGCACCTGATGAGCCTCGCGGTCCTCAACGAGGACAAGCTCGACGAGCTGCCCGAGGAGTACCGCGAGATGCTCGAGACCAAGGCCTGGGGGCCCGTCCGTGTCGTCGCCGCGGCCGAGCAGGAGCACGGCGCCGAGGTGCTCGGCGACCTCTACACCGCGCTCGGCACCCGCATCCACAACCAGGGCGAGGGTCCGGAGAAGGAGGCCGTCGCGGCCGCCCTGAAGGAGGTCGGCCTGCCCGACTCCCTTATGGAGCACTGGGACTCCACCCCGTACGAGCCCCAGCTGCGCGCCTCCCACCAGGAGGGCATCGACAAGGTCGGCCAGGAGGTCGGCACCCCGGTCATCGCCGTGCCCGGCGCGGACGGCGAGCAGATCGCCTTCTTCGGCCCGGTCGTCACCCCCGCGCCCCAGGGCGAGGAGGCGGCCCGCCTCTGGGACGGCACCCTCGCCGTGGCCTCCGTCCCCGGTTTCTACGAGATCAAGCGCACCCGCACGAAGGGCCCGGACTTCAGCAACCTGTGACGGCGAAGGGTCGCTCCGGGGCGGGTCACTCGGGGACGGGCACGCGGACGGCCTCGGGGAACGGCTTCATGACGAACCCCGTGCGCAGGTTGCGGCACTGCCTGCCGGTGTCCGGGTCCAGCACGTTCTGGCAGAGCCAGAACTCGTTCACGCCCGTGCGGCCCAGCCGCTCCTTGAGCCAGTCCTGCTCGGCCTTGTTCAGTTGACGGTGCTGCTGGTCGGCGTCGCACGTCCAGCAGGGCAGTTTCATGGTCCTGGGTGTCGTCATGTGACACTTTGACCCGGAACACCGCATACCGGAAGCCCCCGCGAGTCCTGTCCTCGCGGGGGCTTCCCTTTTTCCGCCTGCCGGGTGAACGGTGAGAAGACGATCACGAGGCAGGACGCTCATCGGGGCCTTGCGGGCCCCTGGAGTGCCGGGTCCCACGAACCTCTTACTGCCATGGTGTTGCAACTGCACGCTAGCAGCAGAAGAGGGTGGATCGTGTGCCCGGGACGCACGCGGGCATAGGAAAGGCCCTCGGCCGGACGATGCGTCCTGTCGAGGGCCCTCGCCGTCGCGGGAGGGGGCTTGGGGAGGGCGTCAGCTCCCGGTGCCGGCCCGTTTCCGGGCCCGCTGCCAGGCGTAGCCCACGGCCGCCAGGACCAGGACCATGCCGCCCGTCGAGTACAGCTGCACGCGCGTGCCCGGCTCCCGGGCCATGAGGACGAAGACGCCCGCCATCCCGGCCAGCGCGATCCACGTCAGCCACGGGAACGCCCACATCCGCACCACCAGCTTCTCCGGCGCCTCGCGCTCCAGGATGCGCCGCAGCCGCAGCTGCGAGACGGCGATGAAGATCCAGACGACCAGGATCACCGCGCCGATCATGTTCAGCAGCCAGGAGAAGACGTCGTCGGGCCGCCAGTAGCTCAGCAGCACGCACAGGAACCCGAAGACCGAGGAGGCCAGCACGGCGAGCCGCGGCACCCCGCCCGACACCCGGCCCAGTGCCTTCGGGCCCGGCCCGCGCTCCACCAGGGAGTAGGCGATGCGCGAGGCGCCGTAGATGTTGGCGTTCATCGCGGACAGCAACGCCACCAGCACCACGACGTTCATCAGCTGACCGGCGCCCGGGATGCCGAGCCGGTCCAGGGCGGCGACGTACGGGCCGCTCTCGACCACCGTCGGCGAGTCCCACGGGACCAGGGCCACGATGACCGCCATCGAACCGATGTAGAACAGCGCGATCCGCCACATCGCGGTGCGGACCGCGACGGCGACGCCCTTGACCGGGTTCTCCGACTCGGCCGCGGCGATGGTGACCGTCTCCAGACCGCCGTACGCGAAGACGGAGGCGAGCAGGCCGATCACCAGCCCCTCGCCGCCGTTCGGGAACAGATCGGTGAGGTTCGAGGCGCCCGGGGAGTCGGTGCCCGGCAGCACGCCCGTGAGGGCCAGCACCCCGAGCACCAGGAACAGGGAGATCGCGCCGACCTTCAGTGCCGCGAACCAGAACTCGAACTCGCCGAAGTTCTTCACGGCCGCGAGGTTCGTGCCGCAGAACACCACCATGAACAGCGCCACCCACGCCCACTCGGGCGTGCCCGGGAGCCAGCCGGTGACGATCTTCGCGGCACCGATGCCCTCCAGGCCGACGGCCGTGCACAGCAGCACCCAGAACGCCCAGCCCACCGTGAAGCCCGCCCAGGGCCCGATGGCCCGCTCGGCGTGCGCCGAGAAGGAACCGGACGACGGATGCGCGGCCGACATCTCGCCGAGCATCCGCATCACCAGCATGACCAGCAGGCCGGAGAGGGTGTAGGCGAGGACGATCGACGGCCCGGCGGCCGCGATGCCCGCACCGGAGCCGACGAACAGGCCGGCCCCGATCACCCCGCCCAGGGCGATCATCGACAGATGGCGTTGCTTCAGGCCGTGCGAGAGGGAGGACTCCTCCCGCTGCGGCGGTGTCTCGACGGAGGTGCTGGGAACGGGCACGGCTCGTCCAATGCGGGAGACGATGAAACCCCGTCAGTTTGGGCGGCCGCTCCCGCCCGGCGGAGGAGCTGCCCACCATATGGACACGTGTCATACGGAGGGTTGCAGTCCGGTTACCGGCGGGTGGCCGGTGGGTCGCCCGGCGAGGGACCGGGCGTGGTGCGAGGGTGGCCGGTTTGGCGAGACCCTACAGACGCCGGCCGGGCGGCCCCTGTGGGAGAGGCCATGTCACCCCCGTGACCGGTATCACGCCGTTGCCCGGGTTGGGCGCGTTCTTTGTCCGGAGCCCACCATCCGCGTGGCGGCGCCTTTGTCGAGCGCTGACGGTGATCGGCTCGAGGACGCTGGGATAGCGTCGCTGTCGTCCCCAGCCTCCTCACCCCGCGGAGTCCCCATGAGCACCGCTGCCGCCTCGTCCGCCCTGCCCCAGGAAGGCGGGGCCCGCGTCGGTCTGGTCCTTGCCGACCTCGTCCCGGCCTCCCGTGTGCGGGACGTGGCCCTCGTGGTCGGCGGTGCCGCGCTCACCGGCGTCGCCGCCCAGCTCGCCGTCCCGGTCCCCGGGTCCCCGGTGCCGGTGACCGGCCAGACCTTCGCCGCGCTGCTCGTCGGCACCACCCTCGGTGCCCGCCGTGGTCTCCTCTCCCTCGCGCTGTACGCGATGGCGGGCGTCGCGGGTGTGCCGTGGTTCGCCGAGGGCGCGTCGGGCTACGGGGCGCCGTCGTTCGGCTACGTCCTGGGCATGCTGCTGGCCGCGGCCGTCGTGGGCTCCCTGGCCCGTCGCGGGGCCGACCGCTCCGCGTGGCGGATGGCGGGCACCATGCTGCTGGGCTCGGCGGTCATCTACGCCGTCGGCGTGCCCTACCTGGCGCTGGCCACCGGCATGTCCGCCTCCGCCGCGATCGCGGCGGGCCTCACCCCGTTCCTCATCGGTGACGCCCTGAAGGCGGCCCTGGCGATGGGCGTGCTGCCGACCGCCTGGCGGTTCGTCAACAAGCGGTGACTTCTCGATCGTCCCCGGAAGGGGGCCGTCCGGGCGCACGCACAGCGCCCGGGCGGCCCCCTTCCGCGTCGGTGACGGCCGGGGAGCCGTGTCCCGGAGCTGTGTCTGGGAGCCGTGTCACACGCCCCCACGCGCCTGCCCGCGATCCCGCGTGTCACACTCGGACCATGCGCGTGTACCTCGGTTCCGACCATGCCGGATACGAACTCAAGAACCACCTCGCCGAGTGGCTCAAGGACGCGGGTCACGAGCCCGTCGACTGCGGGCCCCACATCTACGACGCCCAGGACGACTACCCGCCCTTCTGCCTCCGCGCCGCCGAGCGGACCGCCGCCGACCCCGACGCCCTCGGCATCGTGATCGGTGGCTCCGGCAACGGTGAGCAGATCGCCGCGAACAAGGTGAAGGGCGTACGAGCGGCCCTGGCGTGGAGCGAGGAGACCGCGGCGCTGGGCCGCCAGCACAACAACGCCAACGTGGTCGCGATCGGTGCGCGCATGCACACCTCGGACGAGGCGACGAAGTTCGTCGAGGTCTTCCTGGGCACCCCGTTCTCGGGCGACGAGCGCCACATCCGCCGCATCGACATGCTCGCGGACTACGAGACCACCGGCGACCTCCCCCCGATCCCGCCCCACCACCCCCAGCAGTGACCCGGCCGGGGGCGGAGAAAGCCGGGCGGGAGGGCGGGTAGGCCGGACGGGAGGGCGGGTAGGCCGAGCGGGCTGAGAGAGTCGAGAGGGAGGGGAGCGAACCCGTGCCGGAGGGCCACACCATTCACCGGCTGGCCGAGGATTACGCCGGGGCCTTCTCCGACGGCACCCCTCTTCGGGTCTCCAGCCCCCAGGGCAAGTTCAGCGACGCCGCCGCCCTCCTGGACCGCACCGTCCTGCACACCGCCGAAGCCCACGGCAAGCACCTTTTCCTCGGCTTCCTCGGCTTCCTCGGCTTCCGCGACCCCGACCCCGAGCACACCGACTGGGTCCACATCCACCTCGGCCTCTTCGGCAAGGTCGCCCTGGGCCCGGCCCCCGCGCCCCCGCCCACGGACACCGTCCGGCTGCGCCTCACGCACCACGCGTCGTACGCCGATCTCCGCGGGCCCACCACCTGCGCCCTGATCACGGACACCGAGAAGCGGGCGATACACGACCGTCTCGGCCCCGACCCGCTGCGCCCGGACGCGGACCCGGACGCCGCGTACCGCAGGATCAGCCGCAGCCGTACGACGATCGCCGCGCTCCTCATGGACCAGAAGCTCATCGCCGGCGTGGGGAACGTCTACCGCGCCGAGGTCCTCTTCCGGCACGGTATCGACCCGTACCGCGCGGGCCGGGACATCACCCCCGCCGAGTGGGACGCCCTGTGGACCGACCTGGTCGGGCTCATGCGGGAGGGCGTCCGCAACAACCGGATCGACACCGTCCGCCCGGAACACACTCCGGAGGCGATGGGCCGCCCGCCACGTGTCGACGACCACGGCGGTGAGGTGTATGTCTACCGCAGGGCCCATCAGCCCTGCCACATCTGCGGCGAGGAGATCCGCACCGCCGGCCTCGCCGCCCGCAATCTCTTCTGGTGCCCGGCCTGCCAGCACCGGTGAGACCGGCCCGGCGGGGCGGGGCCGGTGCGCGGCGGGCGGGCGGTGCGGGACGTCCGGCACAATTTCCGCCGGACGACCACACCAGGGCGCCCGGTGAAGTTCACTGTGAAGTCGGTCCCCGGACGGGGGACAACCAGGACCTCCCGTGCCAAGTGGTCGCTCCGATGGATAGGGTCCCGAACTGATGGCAGCAGGACGAGAGAGGCGCGCGGCAGCCGACACGCTCACGGCCCGGGTGAAGAAGCAGTGGCACCGGGCCCGCGTCGGCGTGCGCCGGGCCGCCGTCGACTACTTCCGCGGGGACGGCTCCGACTGGATAGCCCTTGCCGGGCTGCTGCTGACGATCCCGCTCATCTCGGCCGCGACGCTCGCCAACTCCGTCTGGTTCGCACCGTCCGCACTGGTGCTGCCGATCGTCGTCGGCGGGCTGCTGCTCCGCCCGGCGAGTCTGCTCGGCCTGTACGCGGCGGCGGCGACGGCACTGATCGTGGAGGCCGTCCGACTCGGCCCGTACACCGAGGGCGCGTCCAGGGTGACTCCGGGCGTCGTCCTCACCGTGGCCGCCTGCGGCTTCTTCGGACTGGTCGTCGCCCAGTTCCGCAGCCGGGTGGGCGTGCCCTGGCGGCGCGGCGGCACCATGCTCTTCGACCTGCGTGAACGCATCAGGGTGCAGAGCCAGTTGCCGGCCCTGCCGAGCGGATGGCACCGGGAGATGGCCCTGCGTCCGGCCGGCGGCCAGTCCTTCTCCGGCGACTTCGTGGTCGCGGCCCGCACCAACGGCGGGCGCACGCTGGAGGTCGTCCTGACCGACGTGTCGGGCAAGGGCATGGACGCGGGCTCGCGCGCCCTGCTGCTGTCCGGTGCCTTCGGCGGCCTGCTCGGCAGTCTCCCGCCGCACGCCTTCCTGCCGGCCGCCAACGGCTACCTGCTCCGCCAGGAGTGGCAGGAGGGCTTCGCCACCTCCATCCACCTCGTCCTCGACCTGGACTCCGGCGACTACGAGTTGTACTCCGCGGGGCATCCGCCGGGTCTCCAGCTCAGCGCGGGCAGCGGCCGCTGGGAGGAGAAGTCGGGCGACGGCCCGCTGCTGGGCGTGTACGACGGCGCCCAGTTCGACCCGGTGAAAGGCTCGTTGCGTCCCGGGGACGTGCTGATGCTGTTCACCGACGGCCTGGTGGAGACGTCGGACCGGGACATCGTCGAGGGCATCGACCGCCTCACCGGTGAGGCCGACCGCTATGTCGCCGGTGGCTTCCACGGAGCGGCCTGGCACCTCATCGAGGCGGTCGCCAAGGACGTCAACGACGACCGTGCGCTGCTGCTGATCTGTCGCGAGGGCAGCACGGCCGCCCTGTCCCGCTGACCCCGGTTCCCCGCGCCCGGGCCGGCGGCCCCCACCACTCTCCTGCCCCGCCCGGCCCGTGCGGCACGGCGGGGGCGGGGACACTGGAGGGGTGACCGAGACACCGCGCAACCTGCTGACCCCCGCCCAGGTCGAGGCCATCGCCCGTGCCGTGCACGAGGGCCAGACCGACAAGGCGGGCCTGCCGTACGCCGAGCACCTGCGGGCCGTCGCCGAGGGCGTCCGGGACCGCGGCGGCGACGAGGAGCAGATCGCGGCGGCCTGGCTGCACGACGCCGTCGAGGACGGCAAGCTCTCGGAGCAGTGGCTCAGGGAGGCGGCACTGAGCCGGCGGACCCGGGACATCGTCCTCGCGGTCACCAAGCGGTCCGGGGAGCCGCCCGAGGTCTACGCGGCCCGCATCCTCGCGACCCCGGGCGCCCTGCTGGTGAAGGAGGCGGACCTGGCGCACAACGCCGATCCGGCGCGGCTGGCGGCGCTGGACGAGGCGACCCGCGGCCGACTGGCCGAGAAGTACGCGCGGATGCGCACACTCCTCGGCCTCGTGGCGGGGACGCGACCCGACCGCCCCGCGCCGGCCGACTAGGCGGAGACCGTCTCCTGCGTCTCCTGTTTTTCCCGGCCGTCCCGCTCCTCGTGGCCGTCCCGCTTCTCACGGGGTTCGCGCTCGCGGTCGCGGGCCGACTGTGCGGCATCCCGCTTGAAGGCCCATTCCATCTTCGGTTCCATCGCGAACCGGAAGACCCGCTGCACCGGCCTGGAGCACAGGAACGTCACCAGGACGGCCGCGAACACGGTCACGGCGACCGCGCCGACCGGCTCGTGCAGCACGGAGGGCTCGAACCAGCCCCGGTATTCACCGGCCTTCACCACGAAGCCGTGCAGCAGGTAGCCGTAGAGCGTGCCCGCGCCGAGCGCGGTGAACCACATGTGGCGGCCCGGTACCCAGGCGAAGAAGCAGGCGGTCAGCAGCACGGAGCAGCCGAACATCGCCAGCATCATGACGGGACCGGCCCACCACGGGGCACCCAACTCCTGTGCGGAGTCACGGTGGTAGAACCACCCGGTGTGCATCCGCGGCACCGCCCACCAGCCGAAGGCCAGCGCCGCCGCGAAGACCGGCACCGCCGCGATCCGTACCGACCGGCGGCGCACCAGCCGGAAGTGCTCGGGCTTCATGCACAGGCCGAGCACGAAGTACGGCAGGAACTGCAGGACCCGCTGGAGATCGAGGTCGTCGCCGATCCGGGGGGAGACGCTCGCCAGCATGGCGATGCCGAGCGCGAGCGGCAGCGGGTGGCGCACCGCCTTCCAGATCGGTGTGGTCAGCCGCCAGACGAACAGCGCGCACAGGAACCAGGTGAGGTACCAGGGGTCGAGGAGGCTGATCTCCTGCTGCGGGTCGTTGTCGACGACGCGCTTGAAGAGCGGATACGTCGTCTCGAAGATGATGTACGGCACGGCGACGCCGGTGATCAGCCGCCGCAGCCGGTCGGGGCGCATGTCGAAACTGCGCGAGAAGTAGCCGGAGATGATGATGAAGGCCGGCATGTGGAACGAGTACACGACGGTGTACGCGGCTTCCATGGCCCGGCTGTCACCCTTGATGGGCTCCCAGAAGTGGCCCACGGCCACCAGCACGATCGCCAGGTACTTGGCGTTGTCGAAGAACGCGTCCCGCCGCTTGCCGGAGACGGCCTTCGCCTTCTGCGTGCTCCGTGTGTCCTCCGTGCGCGGGCCCGGCGCTCCGGGGTCCGGCGGTTCGGCCGGGGGAAGTGGCGTCCTGCGGTTGCCGTTCGGTTGCAGCGAGTCCGTCACCGAACCACCCGCCAGGAACTCGGGGAGGGGATCGGTGTGCTCGCTGCGCTTGCGGGGGACGAGGCAGCGTGGAACATCTGAGGCACCCTAGCGTTCGGCGTGGGTATTCGTAAAACTCCCACGTCATTCCTGGTCGTCGAATCCGGATACCCGCGATCCGCGAATGCAGACGGCTTTGTGGGAGTGACGGCCGACACATCGCGCGGGCAAGGGTTCCCGTGCTCCACGGGCCCCTTTTGGCGTCATCATTCCGGGCGAAGTGGCGCATATGTCTGCCGGGCAGGTCCGGTTGGATGTCTGTTTCGAGTCGCTTCGCGGGCTGCCGGGGGGCTCGTCGGGGTACGCGTGGGGGTAATTCGAAATAGCTGAGAAAATGTTGTGCGAGGGCGGCGACGATACGGTCGAATTCCCCGTGCGGGGGTCGCATCGAATTGCTGTGCGATGTCGCAGCGTCGGCTCCGCGCGTGCTCCGCACGGGCCGGTGCGGGTGCTTCGCGGGGAGGGTGCGCGCACGCGAGGCACGGCCGAAGGGGAGTGAACGGTGCGTCACTCGCCGCATAGGACGGCCCTGTTGGTGGCACGATGGTTCTGGCGGGGTGCGCGGGGATGCGTCGCCCGGGCCGGCGAAGCGGACCGACCGAGGGTGTGATCAGTTGTGGCCATTTCACTGTCTGTCGTGGTGCTGTTGGCGATCGTCCTTGTGGTGCTGATCAGAGGGGGGTCCATCAAGGCCGGACCCGCGATCGTCGCGATCCTCTTCGGCTTCTTCCTCGCCTCGACCGGCATGGCCCCGTCGATCAACCGCTTCCTCGACTCGATAGCGGACACGATCAGCTCGATCAGCTTCTGACCCCCGAGGGCGTTCGCGCGATGGCGAAGCCGGTGCGCGGGGCACCGGGTGATGTCCGGCTCGGCTGCCGGATCCGCCGAGGAGACCTGTTCCGGGGCCGGGAGGTCCTGCTCAACGGATCCGGCACGGAGTTCATGGAGCCGGCCCGGGCCGACGAGAGCGCCGCCGGTCCGATCTGCCGGCGCTGCGGCTGTGTCCACCTCTTCGCCGGCAAGGACATCAAGCTCTACCGCGCCGACGAGTGACGAAGGCCGCGGAGGCGGCGGGAACGCGGTCAGGGTCGGGCCGGAGGAAGAACCCTCCGGCCCGACCCTGAGCCGTGCGGAGCGGGCGACGGGAATCGAACCCGCGTAGCTAGTTTGGAAGATCGCGTACGCGGACGCTTCCTCATCTGCGCAGCTCCTGACCTGTGGCTTCCCCTCAGCTTCCCCGTGGCTCCCTCCTCGCGCCCCCGGCGTGCCGCTCGTACGGGCACGCCGGGGGCACGCCGGGGCTACTTGATCAGTAGGGCCAATGCGGTGATGAGACTGGCCAAAGCGCTGACCACTGCTGCCAAGCCCGCTGGGTGCTTCCACGCGTCGCGGGTGTGTCGTGTCGGCTCTTCCGTGCCAGCCGTCCCGTGTAACGCATTGCATTGCCATGTGCTTGACGGTACGGTGGACGCATCTCGGGATGTATGCGGCTGCTCGCCTGGCTCGCGCATCTTCAACCTCCTTAAGTTGATTCGAGATCCGAGACGCCGCGTGACCGTGTGATCGCTTGCCAGAGTCGAGACGCACGGTCCTTTGGCGTGTCCGGGTTTAAACACGAGGCGAGAGTAGCGCAGTTGAGGTCCTGCGCGCTGCTGCACTCTGACCGCCTGTGTCCATGCCTGTTGGTGATGCTCCTATAGACGTCAAGCCGCAGGAGCAAGGTCGTTTTGACTGATTCGTTCGGTTGGTGTGCTGGTCAGCGCGCGGTAGACCTCGCGGGCGACGAATCGCTTGAGGCAGCGCATGATGTCCTTCTTGTTCAGCCCCTCCTTGGTGCGGCGCTCGACGTAGGCGCGGGTGCGTTCGTCGTAGCGCATGCGGACCAGCACGATGGTGTGCAGGGCGTTGTTCGCGGCCCGATCGCCGCCTCGGTTGAGGCGGTGGCGGTGGGTGCGGCCGGACGACGCGGGGATCGGTGCGACGCCGGTCAGGTGCGCGAACGCGCCCTCCGAGCGCATCCGCTGCGGGTTGTCCCCGGCGGAGGCCAGCAGCTGGCCTGCGGTCTCGGGGCCGACGCCGAACAGCTCCAGCAGCTGTGGGGCCGCCTGCTTGACCAGTGGGCCGATCTCCGCGTCCAGCTCGGCGATCTCACAGTCCAGCGCCTGGTGGCGGCGAGCCAGACGCCGCAGTGAGGCCCGGGTGGCGGCCAGCGGGCGGGACAGGTCGTCGCCGGGCCGCAACCGGGCCAGGGTGCGTATCAGCGCGGCCCGGTCCAGGCCGGCGACCTGTTCGCGCAGCATCGCCGGTGCGGACACCAGCACGGTGCGGATCTGGTTCATCGCCTGAGTGCGGGCCTTGACCGCGCTGCGGCGGGCGATCCGCAGGACGCGGACCGCTTCGACCACGCCGTCCCGGCTCTTGGGGACACCGGTGGCCCGCCCGGACAGGACGGCCATCGCGGCGGCGTAGGCGTCGATCGGGTCCGACTTGCCCTTCATCCGCCGGGTCTTGCGGTCCGGGCGGTCGACGTCGATGACCGTGACTCCGGCCGCGGTGAGCACCCGGGCCAGCTCGGCCCCGTAGGCGCCGGTGCCTTCCACCCCGACCACGCCCAGTGTGCCGTGCGAGCGCATCCAGTCCAGCAGGTTCCGGTAGCCGCGGATGGTGGCGGGGAACTCCCGGTCGGCCAGGTGCCGGCCGACGGGGTCGATCACGGCGGCGTGGTGGGTCAGTCCGTGGGTGTCGACTCCGCCGGTGATCTGCGGGCCGTCGTGCGTCATGCTGGTCATGTCCGTCCTTGTGGCGTGTCCGTTCCGAGGGCGGCACGCGCCGGTCGGGCGGGTGGACAAGACAGTGACGGGGCTTCTGGACCAAGCTCCTATGAAGTCACAAGCGCCCGTCCGGCCGCGTGCGTGGTGACGCCCGGCGGGCCGACAAATCGCAAACAGGACAGTCGAGACGTCAGTCAGTCGGAGGGTCAGACCCACCAGCAGCGTCACCACGAACATCATCACTGTCAGTCGTTGATGTCAGGGGCAACGACGGGCTTGACAGGTCGTCATGGAAGGTTCTCTGCAACCTACGAGCCGTGGGCCACGGCACACTGTCGCCTGTGAATGACACGGTAGCTGTCGCTTTGATCACGGCCCTATCCACGCTGTCGGCTGGAGCAGTGACTGGCGGGTTCGCCTTCTGGGGCACCCGACGGCAAGCAAAAGAACAAGCACAACAGGCGCGCGAAGACCGGTCCGAGCAGCGAGCCGCCTGGCATCGAGACGTTCGCCGGGACGCGTACGTACGCTTTCTTGATTTGGCTGTCCAGGTCGATCAGCACATGAGCTTCATCTGGATGGAGCCTGGGCCGTCCATCACCGCCGAAAAAATCGAGCACATGATCGAACTGACGAGTCAACTGTGGAAGGCGCTACCCGCGGTCTTGCTGGAGGGCCCGCCCGCCGTTGCCGAAGCAGCCCGCGCATTCGCTGGCGCGGTCGCCGAGGAGTGCGACACGCTTGAAGAGATCGCCGGAAGTTCCGGCGAGCATCCGCTCTACGTCACCGTCGACGGCTTCACGACGTTCCATGACCAGCGAGTCATTGCTCAACGCCGCTTCATTGAGGCGGCTAGAGAGACCCTCGGTGGCCATTTGCCGCCCCTTGACCCCCAGGGTTAGCAAGCATCACTTCTGCACTCACCACTACCCCAGCTTCCATCCCGTCCGCCGTCGACCCACACACCGTGGAGCGGGCGTGGTTCCTGGCGTCCAGGTGGAGCGCGCCACTGTACGAACGACCTGGACGCCAGGGGCCGCGTCTGCTCGGCTCTGCCTGGGTCGGCGGCGGACGGGATGGAAGCTCCCCGCGCACACCACAACGGGCCCGCACTCGGCAACGGCGCCCCCTCCATCCCGGTGCCGGCCGATCCCCCGCCGGAGGCATCATCTTGTGCCCGCGGATGACGTCCCGCCCTTGCCCGCATGCACGCAGCGCGCCGCCGGGCGCGGCCAGCCGGGGCGAAGACAGGAGGCAGGCCGCGCCGCAGAGGCGGCGCGCGCCCGCGCCGTGCGCGGGCCTTGATGAAGTAGGGAAACTCTTACCGCGCTTGGATCAGGTGCTTGCCGTCATGGCTCCGGACGTGGGGCCCATTGCCGTCCAGCGCATCGAGCAGGCGTACCGCGTAGACCTCGGCCATGCGCTCGGCGACCTCTTCGGGCGTGAGCCAGTCCACTGCTGTCGACTCCGCGGAAGTGCGCTCGGTGCCTCCCGAGGGCTTGCACCGGAACACCAGGGCGACGACGCCTCGTGTCGTGTTCTTGTAGACCCCGGTGAGCTCGTCGACCTCGACGCGGATGCCGGTCTCTTCCCAGACCTCTCGGGCTACGCCGTCTTCCGGGGACTCGGAGAGCTCCAGTACGCCGCCCGGCAGCTCCCACGTCCCGTTGTCCGCTCGGCGGATCGCCAGGAGTCGTCCGTCCTCGCGCACCACGACTCCCGCCACGGACACGGAGTGCAGTGGCGTTGACTGGGTCTCTCGGACGCTGTTACTCATGTACAGGAGCATAGGAGAGTGAGAAGGACTATGGGAACAACCGTAGGAGGTGGCAGGGCCGTACCTCGGTACGTTCAGATCGCCGACGAGATCATTCAGCAGATCCGGGCTGGTGTCCTCAAGCCTGGCGACATGGTGCCGAGTGAGTCCGAGCTGGTCGAGCGCTACGGCGTCTCCGGCGGGACCATCCGTAAGGCCATGGCGGAGGTCCGTGCCAGTGGCCTGGTGGACACCCGCCACGGCAAGGGCTCGATCGTGAAGGATCGTCCGCCGGTGCGGCTGCGTTCCTCCGACCGGTTCCGGGCCTCGCATCGCCGAGCCGGGAAAGCCGCATACCTCGCTGAGTCGGCACAGTCGGGCGCCACGGCCAAGGTGAGCGTTCTGTACATCGGCCCGATGGAAGCCCCGGAGGAGATCGCCGACCGGCTCCACGTTCCCGCCGGCACTCAGGTCCTCGCCCGGCGGCGGCTCTACTTCCGCAACGGCGTCCCGGTCGAGACAGCCAGCTCGTACCTGCCCTGGGACGTGGTCAAGGACATTCCCGAGCTGTTCGCCAAGAACCCCGGGCCCGGCGGCATCTATGCCCGCCTGGAGGACGACGGCCACACCTTCGCCGAGTTCGTCGAGACGCTAACAGCGCGTCCGGCCTCCAAGGCTGAAGCCTCCGAACTGGCGCTGAGCCCTGGCGCGCCTGTCGTTCACCTCATCCGCAACGCGGTCACCGAAGCGGGCCGGGTGGTGGAGGTCTGCGACACCCTTATGGCTGCTGACCAGTTCGTTTTCGAGTACCGCATCCCCGCGGCCGACTGACGCTCGCTCACGTCTCCTCAACCCGCCGGGACTTCTTCGCCCTGGCGGGTTGACTCATGTATAGGAGTCAGGCACTCTTCTTCAAGTCACTCATATACATGAGTGACGGAGTCCAGCACTTCTAGAGGAGTGATCTCTGTGCGTCAGATCCCCGTCGACACCTCCGCCGCCACCGTGATGGTGGCCCAGCCCCCGCAGCCCAAGGTGAAGGACCGCCGTACCGGCGAGCGTGCGATGGACGCCGAGACCGGTGCCGCGCTGTCGACCGTGGACGTGATGTTCGCGGCCAACGGTGCGGTGGAGATCCTGTCGGTGACCGTGCCGGAGTCGGGCGTCTCCGAGGACCTGACCATGGGCACCCCGGTCGCGCTGACCGGCCTGATCGCCCGGCCGTGGGAGAACGAGTTCAACGGCCAGAAGCGGCACGGCATCGCCTTCCGCGCGGTCGCGGTGACCTCGCTGGCCGCTGCGGGCTCGGCCTCGAAGGCGGCCTGAGCCATGACGTGGCTGATCGTCGCCCTGGTGCTGGTCGTCGCCGCTGCGGGTCTCCTGCGGTGGCGGCGCCCCGCCTGGTACTGGCTGACTCTCGGGGTCACCCTCGCCGCGCTGCGGGTGCTGGTCCGCTACGGCTCGGTCATGGACGCCTGCGGTCTGACCGTCCCGGCGCCCCGCTGGCGCCTCACCGTGGCGCGGGTGGCCAACCGGCCCGTTCCCGGTCCTCGTGCTCCGCGCATCCTGCGGGTGCGGCCGACCCGGACCGGCTTGGTGCTGCGGCTCAAGCTGCGTCCCGGCCAGGACGCCTTCGACGTGGCCGCCTCGTCGGATCGGCTGCGGCACTCCTTCGGGATGTACGGCGTCACCTCCCGTGAACTGCGCTCCGGTGTGGTCGAGGTGCGGATGACCGGCTATGACGTGCTCCAGCGGGTGCAGATGCCGACGCAGGCCGACGACACCCGGCCGATGCGGATTCCGGTCGCCCTGCGCGAGGACGGCTCCGTGCACTACCGCGACTACCGGGCCGTGCCCCACGCCCTGACCCTCGGCGCCACGGAGTCCGGCAAGTCGGTCTATCAGCGCAACCTGGTGGCCGGGCTCGCGCCGCTGGACGTCGCGCTGGTGGGCATCGACTGCAAACAGGGGGTGGAGCTGTTCCCGTTGGCCCGCCGGTTCTCCGCGCTGGCCGACAACCCCGACACCGCCGCCGAGATCCTCGATGCCCTCGTGGCGCACATGGAGGACGTCTACCGGCTCATCCGCGCCAACCAGTCCATCAGCGTGAGCGTGCCGGATGCCGAGATCGCCGCCGACATCTGGGACCTGCCCGCCGACCTGCGCCCAGTGCCGGTGGTGGTCCTGGTCGACGAGGTCGCCGAACTCGCGCTGTTCGCCAACAAGGAGCAGGAGAAGCGGCGGGACCGGATCATCACCGCCCTGGTCCGCCTGGCCCAGCTCGGCCGCGCCGCCGGGATCTATCTGGAGATCTGCGGGCAGCGCTTCGGCTCCGAACTCGGCAAGGGCATCACCATGCTCCGCGCCCAGCTCACCGGCCGCACCGCCCACCGGGTCAACGACGAAACCAGCGCCAACATGGCCTTCGGCGACATCTCCCCGGATGCCGTGCTCGCCGCGATCACGATTCCCGCCGAAGCGCGCGGGGTCGCCATCGCCGGGGACTCCACCGGCGGCTGGCACCGCATCCGTGCTCCGCACACCTCGCTGAGGCAGGCCGTGAACCTCTGCAACAAGCACGCCGACCGCACTCCCGACCTGCCCGGCCTGGAAGCCTTCCGCCCCGTCCCGGGCCACTTGAAGCCGATCACCGCCCCGGCCGTCGAGTCCGCCCCGGCCGCCGCCTGAGCCGGAAGGAGAAGCCCTCATGCCCCGCTCCGCCCTGCGCGTGGATGCCGTGCTCGTTCAGGCCGTCATCGCCGGTGCGCTGTCCTTCGCCCATCTGCACGACCTGGCCGCCGCCGCCGGACAGGACGGCTGGAAGGCCTGGGCCTACCCCGTCTCCGTGGACCTGCTGCTGGTCGCCGCCTGGCGTCGGCTGCGCACCGACGGGCCGTCCCGGCTGGCCTGGTGCTGGTTCGTCATCGCCCTGGTCGCCTCGCTCGGCGCCAACGTGGCCACCGCCGGACTGCTCGACCTGGACGACGTCCCGGCCTGGCTGCGCATCCTCGTCGCCGCCTGGCCCGCCCTGGCCTTCATGGGCGGCACCCTGCTCGCCCACACACCCACCAGCCCGGAGCCGGATGCGCCGGCACCCCCCGCCCCCGATTCGGACCCGGTGCCGGAGGTGGAACGCGAACCGGCCGCGGCTGAGCAGGACCCGGGGCCCGACCCCGTCGCGGTCCCGGCGCCCGAGGAGCTCCCGGCCCTGCCCACGGCCGAACCGGCTCCGGCCGACCCGGCCCCGACCCCGCCTCCGGCGGTGCCGGTCCCGGCCGCGCTGGTCGACCACGCCCGCAAGGTCGCCGACGACCACCACACCCGCACCGGCACCCGCATCGACACCGACACCCTGCGAGCCCGGCTCGGCGTCCCCGCGCCCATGGCCGACGCCATCGCCGCCCAACTCACCTGACCTGAAAGGAGACCCGACCATGCCCGCCCGCGACTTCTTCCACTCCGTGATGCGGATCGGCCCGGTGCAGATCGGCACCCACCGCGACCGCCACGGCACCACCAAGCACGCCGCCGTGTGCGGCTCGGACGGCTGCGGCTGGTCCGCCGACTACACCTCCCAGTCCGCCGCCCAGCTCGCCGCCCGCACCCACCGCTGCCACGTCCGCTAGGAGGCCACCGTCATGGACGTCCCGCTCTGGTTCGCCCTGATCGTCGTCGGCTGGCTCGGCGTCAAGCTCATCCGCCCGCCGCTGTGGCTGGTCCTGGTGCTGCTGCTCGGCGGCTACCTCCTCGCCGACAGCCTCCTGTCCCCGGTCATCGACACCGCCGTCAAGTAACCCCACGAAAGGAGACCCGCTCATGTTCCGGCCCAAGCTCCCGACCATGCCCCAGCCCACCGGCCTGGTCACCCCGCCCGCCGTCGTCGAGCCGACCACCATCACCCCCGGCACCCCGGCCCCGGCCTCGGTCCCAGCCCCGCCGACGGTCGCCCCGGCCCCGGCCCGTCCCACGGTCCAGCTCACCCCGGGCACGGCGCTCGCCCTGGTCGGCGGCGGCACCGTCGTGGTCCTGGTCGTCGGCGCGGTCCTGGTCTCCATGCTCCTGGCGGTCGCCCTCACCGGCGCCTCGCTCGCCATCTGCGCCCTGGTGATCCGCTCCCTGGTCGCCACGGACGCCAAGCGCCGCTGACGGCCCCCGGGGCGGCTCTCTCGCCAAAGAACCGCCGCCCCGGGCGCCTTCCCACCTTCCAGACCCAAACGACCTGAAAGGCAAGGCCCATCATGGCCCAGCACACCCCGACCGCGCGGATTTGCCGCGACTGCGACGGCTTCGCCGCCGTCGCCATCACCACCGGCACCCGCCACACCGACGGCACCCGCGCTGTCCTCCGCATCACCTGCCCGACCTGCCACGGCACCGGCCACACCGCCCCCGCCACCGGCCTCGTCCGGGTCGGGAGGTGACCGCGGTGCAGACCATCACCACCTCGGCGCACCTGGAGCCGGACACCACCAGCCGCGTCAGCGTGTTCGACACCACGTCCGGCGGTGAAGGCTTCGTCAGCCTCCGCATCGGCGGCGACTCCATCGAAATCGCGCTCCTCGCCCGCCCCGGCACCGCCGACGCCCTGCGCGCCCTGGCCCGCGCTGCCACCGAAGCCGCCGCCGCGCTCGACCGGCTCACCGGACCCACCTCGGACGGTGCCGCGTGACCGACACCGCCACCCCGGCGGGCCTGGACCCGGTCACCCTCGGCGATCTGCTGCGGGTGGCCGGGTCCCCCGGCTTCGACCGCTGGCACGACCAGATCCGACGTACCGGCGGCTGCGCCGACCCCATCCACCTGACCGGCTGGACCCTGGCCAAGGACAAGACCACCGGCGAGACCCTGCACCGTTACTCGACCGAGGGAGAGCCGGGCGGACGGCTCCGCGTGGCCTGCGGCAACCGCCGGGCCTCGCGCTGCCCGTCCTGCGCCTGGACCTACGCCGGGGACACGTATCACCTGATCCGTGCGGGCCTGGCCGGGGACGACCGCCGGGCCATCCCCGCCACCGTTCGCGATCACCCCCGGGTCTTCGTCACCCTCACCGCGCCCTCGTTCGGCCCGGTCCACAACCGGCCCGACCGCGGCGCCTGCCGCTGCGGCACCCGCCACGCCCAAGACGCCCCGGAACTGGGCGCCGCCCTCGACCCGGGCACGTACGACTACGCGGGCGCGGTGCTGTTCAACAACCATGCCGGGCAGCTCTGGCAGCGCTTCACCACCCGGCTCCGCCGCGAGATCGCCGCCCGCGCCGGCCTCACCCAACGGGAGCTGAAGGAAGCCGCCCGCATCTCGTACGGCAAGGTCGCCGAGTTCCAGAAGCGCGGCGCCGTGCACTTCCATGCCGTGATCCGCCTCGACGGACCCGACGGCCCGGACACCGCGCCGCCGTCCTGGGCCACCGTTGGCCTGCTCGCCGACGCGATCCGGGCCGCCGCCGCGCACTCCTACACCTCGGTCTCCGTCCCGGCCGCCGAGGATCAACCGGCCCGGACCTTCCGGTGGGGCAGCCAGCTCGACGTCCGGCCGGTCAAGGCGTTCGGCGACGGCTCGGACATCACCGAACAGGCGGTCGCCTCCTACGTCGCCAAGTACGCCACCAAGGCGGCGGAGAACACCGGCACCCTCGACCGCCGCATCGGCGAACTGTCCGAACTCGACCGCCACGGCGTGCCCGACCACACCCGCCGCCTGATCACCGCATGCCGCGACCTCGACCCGCTCTACCCCGACCGGCGGCTGTGGGCCTGGGCACACATGCTCGGCTTCCGCGGCCACTTCTCCTCCAAGAGCCGCCGCTACTCCACCACCCTCGGCGAACTGCGCCAGGCCCGCGCCGACTACCGCGCCGCCCAGGAACACGCCGCCCTCGGCCTCGACGACCGCGAGCCGGACACCGTCCTCGTCCTGGCCGACTGGCAGTACGCCGGACACGGCCACACCCCCGGCGAATCCGCCCTCGCCGCCACCATCGCCCGAAACCTCCAACTCAACCGCGAAACCGCCCGCGAAGCACTCGCAGACCTGCGTCAGGAAGGAGAGCAAAGCCATGAATGAGCGATACCTCAGCGTTGTTCAGGTCGCCGAACTCCTCGGTACGACCGTGCGCTTCCCCCGTCGCCTGATCGAGGAGCGTCGTATCAGGTACGTGAAGGTCGGCCGTCACGTACGCATCCCCGAGAGCGCTGTACGGGAGTTCATCGACGCGAACACGGTGCAGCCGCGCCGCTGTGGAACAGCTTTCCGGGGGGTGGCTGCCTGATGGCAGGGAAGCGCCGCCAGTTCGGGCGGGTCCGCAAGCTTCCGTCCGGCCGCTACCAGGCCCGTTACGTGGGCCCTGATGGGCAACTGCGTCCAGCTCCGGAGACGTTCCGTACGAAGAAAGACGCGGACGCCTGGCTCGCCGACAAGCAGACCGAGATGCGGCGTGGCGACTGGCACGACCCAGATGCCGGGAAGGTGCCGTTCGGGCCGTATGCCACATCGTGGATCAAGGAACGCGAGCTGACCACGACCACGCGTCAGCTGTACGGGTCGCTGCTGCGGCACCACCTTGAACCCACCTTCGGAGCCGTCAACATCACCGACATCTCGCCCCCGATCGTGCGTCGCTGGCGTGCGGACAAGCTCGCTTCGGGGACGGGTCCGACGACCGTTGCCAAGGCATACGCGCTGCTCCGCGCCATCCTGGGCACGGCTGTCGCTGACCAGATGATCCGGCGCAATCCGTGCACGATCAAGGGCGCGAGCGTGGTGCACACTCCCGAGCGGCCGACTGCCACAGTGCAAGAGATCTACGACCTGGCCGACGTGATCCAGCCTCGTTACCGGGCGCTCGTGCTCATGGCCGGGTTCCTCGGTCTGCGCTGGGGCGAACTCGTCGGCCTGCATCGCCGGGACGTCGACCTCGACCACGGCGCCGTGCGCGTCCGCCGGGCGGTGGCCGAACTGTTCAACGGGCAGCGTGAAATCAAGGCGCCCAAGAGCGCTGCGGGCAAGCGCACCGTGTCCATTCCGGCGGCGATCATCCCGGACATCCGTGACCACCTGGAGCAGTACGCCGAGCATGGAGCCGACGGCCGGGTCTTCGTCGGTGCCAAGGGCGCGACTCCACGGCGCAACCACTTCAACCGGCTGTGGCGCAAAGCGTGTAGCGATGCCGGGATCAAGGGCTTGCATTTCCATGATCTTCGGCACACTGGAAACACCCTCGCAGCGTCCACCGGAGCGAGCACGCGGGAGCTGATGGCACGCATGGGTCACAGCACTGCCCGCGCCGCGCTGATCTATCAGCACGCGAGTGCTGAACGTGACCGGCTGATCGCTGACGCGTTGAGCGATCTCGTCGACAAGAGCCGGACGGTCAGGAAGAAGCAAGATCGGAAGCCAGAGGGGCACGCGGGGGGCACGCCGGACTGAACACAGCCCCCAGAAACGATCAGGGCCAGGCGGAGGAATGATCCTCTGACCTGGCCCTGAACCGTGTGGAGCGGGCGACGGGAATCGAACCCGCGTAGCTAGTTTGGAAGACTAGGGCTCTACCATTGAGCTACGCCCGCAGGAGCGCACCGCAGGTCGGGAGGACCGCGGCACTGACAGGCATCGTAGCGGGTGGTGCGCCCTCGGCGCACACCCCGTGCCCACTCGGGCCCCGCCGCCGCACCGCGCCCGCGATATGCGGAGGCCGGAGTGCTCGGCGGCATGTACCCTACGTGTCGCACCAGACGGGGTGTGGCGCAGCTTGGTAGCGCGTCCGCTTTGGGAGCGGAAGGCCGTGGGTTCAAATCCCGCCACCCCGACCACTCGTCCGATCACCTTCAGTGATCGGCTTTTGGGTGCTGTAGCCGCTGCCGTTACTATGCAAGCTGCACGCCCGTGTGTCTCAGGTCTGAAGTCTCCGGGCGGCGAATCCGCCGGACCACTCTGGTCCCGGCAGAATCCGAGAAGTCAGCCACAAGGAGACCGAACCGTGAAGAGCGCCGTGGAGACCCTGAACCCGACCCGGGTTCGGCTCACTGTCGAGGTGCCCTTCGAGGAGCTCAAGGACAGCCTCGACGCGGCGTACAAGAAGATCAACCAGCAGGTCACGGTGAAGGGCTTCCGCAAGGGCAAGGTCCCGGCCCGGGTCATCGACCAGCGCTTCGGTCGCGGTGCGGTGCTGGAGGAGGCGGTCAACGACGCCCTCCCGAAGTTCTACACCGACGCGGTCAACGAGGCCGAGCTGAACCCGCTGGGCCAGCCCGAGGTCGACATCACGGAGCTGAAGGACGGCGAGACGCTGAACTTCACCGCCGAGGTCGACGTCCGCCCGACCATCGAGATCCCGGACTACTCCGGCATCGAGGTCGAGGTCGACGCCGTCGAGGTCACCGACGAGGACGTCGACAAGGCCGTCGAGGAGCTGCGCGGGCGCTTCGCCTCCACCTCCCCGGTCGAGCGTGCCGCCGAGGAAGGCGACGTCGTCACCATCGACCTGGAGGCCAAGGTCGACGGCGAGGTGCTGGAGGACGGCATCGCCAACGGCGTCTCCTACACCATCGGCTCCGGTGAGCTGCTGGACGGCGTCGACGCCGCCGTGACGGGCCTGTCGGCCGACCAGGAGGCCACCTTCACCTCCGAGCTCAAGGGCGGCTCCGCGGCAGGCAAGGAGGCCGAGGTCACCGTCAGGGTCACCCAGGTCGCCAAGCGTGAACTGCCCGAGCTGGACGACGAGTTCGCGCAGCTCGCCTCCGAGTTCGACACCCTCGAGGAGCTGCGCGCGGACAGCCGCAAGCGCCTGGAGAACATGAAGCAGTACGACCAGGCCACGCAGGCCCAGGAGCGCGTCCTGGACAAGCTGCTCGAGCTGGTCGAGGTGCCCGTCCCCGAGAAGCTGCTCGAGGACGAGATCAACACCCGCAAGCACAACCTCGAGCACCACCAGCTCGGTCAGATGGGCCTCGACCTCGAGAAGTACCTGGAGATCCAGGGCAAGACGGCCGAGGAGTTCGACACCGAGACCCGCGAGGCCGCGATCAAGGGCATCAAGACCCAGTTCGTGCTCGACCAGCTCGTCAACCAGGAGAAGCTGAACGTCAACCAGGAGGAGCTCACCGAGCACCTCATGCGTCGTGCGGCCTCCTCCGGCATGTCCCCCGACCAGTTCGCCCAGGCCGTCGTCGAGCAGGGCCAGGTTCCGCTCCTGGTCGGCGAGGTCGCCCGCGGCAAGGCCCTGGCCGCCGTGGTCGAGAAGGCCACGGTCAAGGACACCAACGGCGAGATCATCGACCTCGAGGACGAGGAAGAGGAGGCCGAGACGGAGGCCGGCGAGGCCGCCGCCGAGTCCACCGACGCCGCCGAGGACAAGGCTGAGGCCAAGGCCGACGAGGCCGAGGACAAGACCGAGGCCAAGGCCGACGAGGCCGAGGAGAAGACCGAGGGCTGACCCTCGCGCCGCCCCTGACGGACGTACGACGGGCCCCGGACCAACATGGCCGGGGCCCGTCTGCCGTACGGCGGGGCGGGCCCCACCGGCCGGACCGCCCGCGGTGCGAGGAACCCCGTCCCGCCCCGCGGGGCCACCTGCGCTCACAGCGAACACCCCCCGCTGCGGGATTCCCCGAAGGGGCCCGCGCGTTAGGGTCCATGAATACGAGGGCAGGGGAGTCCGCGAGTACGGCCGGACGGCCCCACACCCCGGCAGAACACGTGAGACGGCCCGGCGCCGTCGTAAGACGAGCAGGTGGATACGTGACGAATCTGATGCCTTCAGCCGCCGGCGAGCCTTCCATCGGTGGTGGCCTCGGCGACCAGGTCTACAACCGGCTGCTCAACGAGCGGATCATCTTCCTCGGCCAGCCGGTGGACGACGACATCGCCAACAAGATCACCGCACAGCTGCTGCTCCTTGCCGCCGATCCGGACAAGGACATCTACCTCTACATCAACAGCCCCGGCGGCTCGATCACGGCCGGTATGGCGATCTACGACACCATGCAGTTCATCAAGAACGACGTGGTGACCATCGCCATGGGCCTCGCGGCCTCGATGGGTCAGTTCCTGCTCAGCGCGGGCACGCCCGGCAAGCGCTTCGCGCTGCCGAACGCGGAGATCCTGATCCACCAGCCCTCCGCCGGCCTGGCCGGCTCGGCCTCGGACATCAAGATCCACGCCGAGCGGCTGCTGCACACCAAGAAGCGCATGGCCGAGCTCACCTCCCAGCACACGGGCCAGTCGGTCGAGCAGATCACCCGTGACTCGGACCGCGACCGCTGGTTCGACGCCTTCGAGGCCAAGGACTACGGCCTCATCGACGACGTCATCCCCACGGCCGCGGGCATGCCGGGCGGCGGCGGCACCGGGGCGGCCTGAGCGGCCCACGGGAGCCCCAGCGGCCCCGTAGGACCCCCGTCGGACCCGCCCCAGGGTCCGACGGCAGCCCCAGCAGCCCCGGCCGACCGCCTCAGCCCCTTTCCAGGAGACACTGTGAACGACTTCCCCGGCAGCGGCCTGTACGACCGCGCCCGTGCCGAGTACACCGGCCCCGCGGCCGAGTCCCGCTACGTCATCCCGCGCTTCGTCGAGCGCACCTCCCAGGGCATCCGCGAGTACGACCCGTACGCGAAGCTCTTCGAGGAGCGCGTGATCTTCCTCGGCGTGCAGATCGACGACGCCTCCGCCAACGACGTCATGGCGCAGCTGCTGTGCCTGGAGTCGATGGACCCCGACCGGGACATCTCGGTCTACATCAACAGCCCCGGCGGCTCCTTCACCGCGCTCACGGCGATCTACGACACCATGCAGTACGTGAAGCCGGACATCCAGACGGTCTGCATGGGCCAGGCGGCCTCCGCCGCCGCCGTGCTGCTCGCCGCCGGTACGCCCGGCAAGCGCATGGCCCTGCCGAACGCGCGCGTGCTGATCCACCAGCCGTACAGCGAGACCGGCCGCGGCCAGGTCTCCGACCTGGAGATCGCCGCCAACGAGATCCTCCGGATGCGTTCGCAGCTGGAGGAGATGCTGGCCAAGCACTCCACCACGCCGGTCGAGAAGATCCGCGAGGACATCGAGCGGGACAAGATCCTCACGGCCGAGGACGCGCTGAGCTACGGTCTGATCGACCAGATCATCACCACCCGGAAGATGGACAACACCAGCCTGCGCTGACGCGTGGGATCCGGGAGGCTGTATTGTCTGCCGCTCCTTGGCATGGTCGCGGACGGTCCACGTCGAAGCGAACCGTGCCAAGGGGGGCCCGGACGGGGGGCCCGGCAAGGTACCGTCGGACATAAGGCAGCACCAGGAGTCGATGGACGTTGACGTCCAGGTGGCTCCCAGGCGAAGGGGAAGCACACCGTGGCACGCATCGGTGACGGCGGCGATCTGCTCAAGTGCTCGTTCTGCGGCAAGAGCCAGAAGCAGGTCAAGAAGCTCATCGCAGGGCCCGGTGTGTACATCTGCGACGAGTGCATCGACCTCTGCAACGAGATCATCGAGGAAGAGCTCGCCGAGAGCAGCGAGGTCCGCTGGGAGGAACTGCCCAAGCCCCGCGAGATCTACGAGTTCCTCGAGGGGTACGTGGTCGGCCAGGAATCGGCCAAGAAAGCTCTCTCCGTCGCGGTGTACAACCACTACAAGCGGGTCCAGGCGGGGGAGAACGGCGGCGCCCAAGGCCGCGAGGACGCCATCGAGTTGGCGAAGTCCAACATCCTGCTGCTGGGCCCCACCGGCTCCGGCAAGACCCTCCTCGCCCAGACCCTCGCCCGCATGCTGAACGTCCCGTTCGCGATCGCCGACGCCACCGCCCTCACCGAGGCCGGGTACGTCGGCGAGGACGTCGAGAACATCCTGCTCAAGCTGATCCAGGCCGCCGACTACGACGTCAAGAAGGCCGAGACCGGCATCATCTACATCGACGAGATCGACAAGGTCGCCCGCAAGAGCGAGAACCCGTCGATCACGCGCGACGTGAGCGGCGAGGGCGTCCAGCAGGCCCTGCTGAAGATCCTCGAGGGCACCACGGCGTCCGTCCCGCCGCAGGGCGGCCGCAAGCACCCGCACCAGGAGTTCATCCAGATCGACACGACGAACGTCCTGTTCATCGTGGGCGGCGCCTTCGCCGGCCTGGAGAAGATCATCGAGGGCCGCGCGGGCGCCAAGGGCATCGGCTTCGGCGCCACCATCCGCTCCAAGCGGGAACTGGAGTCCAAGGACCAGTTCGAGCAGGTCATGCCGGAGGACCTGGTCAAGTTCGGCATGATCCCCGAGTTCATCGGCCGGCTCCCGGTCATCACCTCGGTCCACAACCTCGACCGCGAGGCCCTGCTGCAGATCCTGGTCGAGCCGCGCAACGCGCTCGTCAAGCAGTACCAGCGCCTCTTCGAACTCGACGGCGTCGAGCTGGACTTCGAGCGCGAGGCGCTGGAAGCCATCGCCGACCAGGCCATCCTCCGCCAGACCGGCGCCCGCGGTCTGCGCGCGATCATGGAGGAAGTCCTCCAGGGCGTCATGTACGAGGTCCCGTCCCGCAAGGACGTCGCCCGGGTGGTCATCACCGCGGACGTGGTCCTCTCCAACGTCAACCCGACCCTGATCCCGCGCGACGCCCGCGGCCGCGGATCGGGCGAGCAGAAGACGGCGTAGCGGCAACAGCCGTCCCCGGCAAGGGTGAAGGGCCCCGGTCACTCGACCGGGGCCCTTCACGCGCTGCGTACCCCTACGCCGGGACGCGCACCTCGTTGCGGAGCTTCGTGGCGATGTCCGTGGCTGCGTCCTTCGTGATGTCCTTGGTGTTGTCACCGGGGGAGACCACCGCGACCGTGCTGTAGTCCGCCCAGATGCAGAACCAGTTGGTGGTGTCCTGCTGGGTGAGGTTGTTCTTGCCCTTGCCGGCTTGGCACTTCATGACCGCACCGTCGAGGTCGACCGCCTCGGGCTCGCCCACCAGCTCGGACAGGAGCGGGTTGTCCGAGCCCTTGCTCTTGCCGGTCTCCTTCTTGATGTTGGCGAAGAGCTTGTCCACGGCCGCCTCGGGGTCCTCGACCTCGCCGTAGGCGCCGAGGAACGTCACGCCCTTCGCCGTGAGCAGCTCTTCCTTGCTGGGCAGGTCGGCCGGGTCGGGGTTCTTGAGGTCGTACCGGCTGAAGTCGGCCGTCGAGTACTGGGCACCCACCGACCTGCCGTTCTTCACGCCGCCCTCGGCCAGGTCCTTCGTGGTGCTGGAGCTCGAGTCCTCGCCGCCCTCACCGACCCGCGTGTACTCGCCCATCACCTTCTCCGGCGCCGAGAGCTTGTGCGGGCCGTCGTCCTCCAGGCCGCCACCGCCCCCGCCGACCACGAAGTACACGCCGACACCGATCGCCACCACGACCGCCACCGCGCCGACGATCCAGCCGGCCTTCTTGGAGCCGCCGTCCGGTGCCGGGGGCTGCGGGGTGCCGTACGGTGCCTGGCCGTACGGGGGCTGCTGGGGCGGGACGCCCTGGCCGGGCGGGGGCGGGTAGCCGTAGCCGGGCTGGCCGGGCGGGGGCGCCTGCTGGGGGTAGCCGTAGCCGGGCTGCGGAGCCTGCGGCTGCTGGCCGTAGGGACCCGGCTGACCGTACGGTCCGGGCTGCTGGGGCTGCCCGCCGTACGGGCCCGGCTGGTTGTGGCTCATCTTCTGGGTTCCCCTCCAGATGTTTACGTGTCGTTGACATCCTGGCGCAGAGGGGAGACGAGCAAGCTGGCGGGGGGTGCACCGTTACAAAGGAATCGCGTTTCGGGACTGGGCCGTGACACCCGTAAACTGACGCTCGTGACCGAGAACACTCAGCAGCCGCAGCCAGCGTCCACCCCCGAACTGCCGACCCAGTACGCGCCGGCCGACGTAGAGGGGCCGCTGTACGAGCGCTGGGTGGAGCGGGGCTACTTCGAGGCCGACGCGAAGAGCGACAAGCCTCCGTACACGATCGTCATCCCGCCGCCGAACGTCACGGGCAGCCTGCACCTCGGGCACGCCTTCGAGCACACGATCATCGACACCCTCACCCGCCGTGCGCGCATGCAGGGGTACGAGACGCTGTGGCAGCCCGGCATGGACCACGCCGGCATCGCCACGCAGAACGTCGTCGAGCGGGAACTCGCCAAGGAGGGCAAGTCCCGGCACGACCTCGGCCGTGAGGCCTTCGTCGAGCGGGTCTGGCAGTGGAAGGGCGAGTCCGGCGGACAGATCTCCGGCCAGATGCGGCGCCTCGGTGACGGCGTCGCCTGGTCGCGTGAGCGCTTCACCATGGACGAGGGGCTGTCCAAGGCCGTCCAGACCATCTTCAAGCGGCTCCACGACGACGAGCTGATCTACCGCGCCGAGCGCATCATCAACTGGTGCCCGCGCTGCCTGACCGCGATCTCCGACATCGAGGTCGAGTACCAGGACGACGACGGCGAACTCGTCTCCATGAAGTACGGCGACGGGGACGAGACGATCGTCGTCGCCACGACCCGTGCCGAGACGATGCTCGGCGACACCGCCGTCGCCGTCCACCCCGACGACGAGCGGTACAAGCACCTGGTCGGCAAGCTCATCAAGCTGCCGCTGACCGACCGCTCCATCCCGGTCGTCGCCGACGAGCACGTCGATCCCGAGTTCGGCACCGGCGCCGTCAAGGTGACCCCGGCGCACGACCCGAACGACTTCGAGATCGGCCGGCGGCACGACCTGCCCGCCATCGCCGTCATGGACGAGCACGCCGTCATCACCGCCCACGGCCCCTTCCAGGGCCTGGACCGGCTCGAGGCCCGCTCCGCCATCGTCGGCGCGCTGCGCGCCGAGGGCAGGATCGTCGCCGAGAAGCGGCCGTACGTCCACAGCGTCGGCCACTGCTCGCGCTGCAAGACCACCATCGAGCCCCGGCTGTCCATGCAGTGGTGGGTCAAGGTCGGCCCGCTGGCCAAGGCCGCCGGTGACGCCGTCCGCGACGGCCGCGTCACCATCCACCCGCAGGAGATGGAGAAGCGCTACTTCGACTGGGTCGACAACCTGCACGACTGGTGCATCTCCCGCCAGCTGTGGTGGGGCCACCGCATCCCCGTCTGGTACGGGCCGGACGGCGAGGTCGTCTGCGTCGGGCCGGACGAGGAGCCGCCCAGCGGCGAGGGCTGGCACCAGGACACCGACGTCCTCGACACCTGGTTCTCCTCCGGCCTGTGGCCGTTCTCCACCCTGGGCTGGCCGGAACAGACGGAGTCGCTCGCGAAGTTCTACCCGAACTCCGTCCTGGTCACCGGCTACGACATCCTCTTCTTCTGGGTCGCACGGATGATGATGTTCGGCCTGTACGCGATGGACGGCACCCCGCCGTTCCGCACCATCGCCCTGCACGGCATGGTCCGCGACCAGTTCGGCAAGAAGATGTCGAAGTCCTTCGGCAACGCGGTCAACCCGCTGGACTGGATGGACAAGTACGGCAGCGACGCCCTGCGCTTCACCCTCGCGCGCGGCGCCAACCCGGGCGTCGACGTGCCGATCGGCGAGGACTGGGTCCAGGGCTCGCGCAACTTCGCCAACAAGATCTGGAACGCCACGCGCTTCGCGTTGATGAACGGCGCCACGGTCGAGGGTCCGCTGCCGGACGCCTCGAAGATGTCGTCCACCGACCGCTGGATCCTGTCCCGGCTGAACTCCGTCGTCGCCGAAGTCGACGCGCTCTACGACGACTTCCAGTTCGCCAAGCTGTCCGACGCGCTGTTCCACTTCGCCTGGGACGAGATCTTCGACTGGTACGTCGAGCTGTCCAAGACGACGTTCCAGGCGGGCGGCGAGCCGGCCGAGGTCAGCAAGCGGGTCCTCGGCGAGGTCCTCGACGTCACGCTGCGGCTGCTGCACCCGGTGGTCCCGTTCGTCACCGAGACGCTGTGGACGACGCTGACCGGCGGCGAGTCGGTCGTCATCGCGGACTGGCCCGAGGACAGTGGCTTCCGGGACGCCGACGCCGAGCGGGAGATCGAGACCCTCCAGTCGGTCATCACCGAGGTCCGCCGCTTCCGCGACAACCAGGGCCTGCAGCCCGGCCAGCGGGTCCCCGCCCGGCTGGCCCTGGAGGGGTCGGCCCTCGCCCCGCACGAGGCGGCGATCCGGCAGCTGCTCCGGCTGCAGCCGGAGGGTGACGCGTTCACCGCGACGGCGACCCTGCCGGTGGCGGGCGTCGAGGTCGCCCTGGACCTCTCCGGGGCGATCGACTTCGCGGCGGAGCGCAAGCGCCTCGCCAAGGACCTGGCCGCCGCGCAGAAGGAGCGCCAGCAGGCGGAGGCCAAGCTGGGCAACGAGGCGTTCCTGGCGAAGGCCCCCGACCACGTGGTCGACAAGATCCGTACGCGGCTGGCCAAGGCGGACGAGGACATCGCCCGCATCCAGACCCAGCTGGACCGGCTGCCCCCGGCGTAACCGCGGACCGCGGACCGCTCACAGCGACCGACGGCCCCCGGAGCCCGAGCACGGCTCCGGGGGCCGTCGGCTGCCGTGGGAGGGGACGCGGGCCGGGTACGTAGACTGGGCCCCGTGAGTGAGCTCCCCCCGAACGACAGTGAGCGGTCCGGCTCCGGTGACCCCCTCGACTCCTTCGAGGAGATCATCGAGGCCGAGACGGAACGAGACCCCGACCTCGCGGTGATCGAGGCCGGCAGCCGTACCCTGCGCACGCAGGGCGGCCCGCCGCAGGCCGAGGTGCCCGCGCGGCCGGCCGACCCCGAGGTCGACAAGGCGCTGCGGGAGGTCGAGGGGGAGCTGGCGTCCCGCTGGGGCGAGACCAAGCTGGAGCCCTCGGTCAGCCGTATCGCCGCGCTGATGGACGTGCTGGGCGAGCCGCAGCGCGCGTACCCCTCGATCCACATCACCGGCACCAACGGCAAGACGTCCACCGCCCGCATGATCGAGGCCCTCCTCGGCGCCTTCGAACTGCGCACGGGCCGGTACACCTCGCCGCACGTCCAGTCGGTCACCGAGCGGATCAGCCTCGACGGGGCGCCGATCTCCGCCGAGCGGTTCGTGGAGACGTACCAGGACATCAAGCCGTACATCGAGATGGTCGACTCCCAGCAGGAGTACCGGCTGTCCTTCTTCGAGGTGCTCACGGGCATGGCGTACGCGGCGTTCGCCGACGCGCCGGTGGACGTCGCCGTCGTCGAGGTCGGCATGGGCGGCACCTGGGACGCCACCAACGTGATCGACGGGAGCGTCGCCGTCGTGACGCCCGTGGACCTCGACCACACCGACCGGCTCGGCGCCACGCCCGCCGAGATCGCCACCGAGAAGGCCGGCGTCATCAAGCCGGACGCGACGGTGATCATGGCCCAGCAGCCGGTCGACGCGGCCCAGGTGCTGCTGAAGAAGGCCGTGGAGGTCGACGCGACGGTGGCTCGGGAAGGGCTCGAGTTCGGCGTCGTCGACCGGCAGATCGCCGTCGGCGGCCAGCAGGTGACCCTGCGCGGCCTCGGCGGGGAGTACCCCGACCTCTACCTGCCGCTGCACGGAGCCCACCAGGCGCACAACGCGGCCGTGGCGCTCGCCGCCGTGGAGGCGTTCTTCGGCGTCGGCGCCCAGCGGGCCGAACCGCTCGACCTCGACACCGTGCGGGGGGCCTTCGCCGCCGTCGCCTCACCGGGCCGGCTGGAGGTCGTACGCCGCTCGCCCACCGTCGTGCTGGACGCCGCCCACAACCCGGCGGGCGCGCGGGTCGTGGCCGTGGCGCTCGGGGAGGCGTTCCAGTTCAGCCGGCTGATCGGCGTGGTGGGCGCCAGCGGCGACAAGAACGTGCGCGGGCTGCTCGAGGCCTTCGAGCCGGTCTTCGCCGAGGTCGTCGTCACCCAGAACTCCAGTCACCGCGCGATGGACGTCGACGAACTGGCGGGGATCGCCGTCGAGGTATTCGGCGAGGACCGCGTCCAGGTCGAACCCCGGCTGCCCGACGCGCTGGAGGCCGCGATCACGCTGGCCGAGGAGGAGGGCGAGTTCACCGGCGGTGGTGTGCTCGTCACCGGTTCCGTCATCACCGTCGGCGAGGCCCGACTGCTCCTGGGGAGGGGCTGAGAAACCGTGCGTACGCTCTGCGCTTCGACCCTGATCAGCGAGGTCCTCGTCATCGGCTTCGCCGGACTGGTCGCGATGAAGGACCCGGACCTCTCCGTCGCCACCGTGTGGACGGTGTGCGGCATCGCCATGTTCCTGTGCGTGGCGCTGTGCGGGATGATCACCCGGCCCGGCGGCCTCATCCTCGGCTGGGCCCTGCAGCTCGCCCTGCTCGCCTCCGGCTTCTTCGTCCCGACGATGTTCTTCCTGGGCGCGCTGTTCGCGGTGCTGTGGTGGGCCTCGGTGCACTACGGGCGGAAGATCGACGAGGCGAAGGCCCGGTTCGCCGCGCAACAGTCGGCGTAGCAGGTGTTGTCGGTGCCGGGTGCCTCACGGTGCTCGGCACCCGTTCCCTCTCCACCGACGCGGAGACGACCCCGGCCTGCCCTTGTACCCGGCGTACTGCTGCTCGTGCTCCCCGCGGTAGCGGGGCTGTCGGACGGGGTCCAGGTGCCGACCCAGCCGCCCCACCGGGTAGCCTCGGGCTCATCCGACTTCCTGGCCTGCAAGGAGCCGCACACCATGACCCAGCGCACCCTCGTCCTCCTGAAGCCGGACACCGTCCGCCGCTCACTGGTCGGCGAGATCATCAGCCGTATCGAGCGCAAGGCGGGCTGGCGGATCACCGCGCTGGAGCTGCGCACCCTGGACCGTGCCACTCTGGAGCAGCACTACGAGGAGCACGTCGGCCGCCCGTTCTACGAGCCGCTGGTGGAGTTCATGGCCTCCGGTCCGGTCGTGGCGATGATCGTCGAGGGTGAGCGGGTCATCGAGGGAGTGCGCCAACTGGCCGGTCCGACCGACCCGGTCGCCGCGGCCCCGGGATCGATCCGCGGCGACTTCGGCGTGATCGTCCGGGAGAACCTGATCCACGCCTCCGACTCCGAGGAGTCCGCCGAGCGCGAGGTGAAGATCTTCTTCCCCGGCCAGGCGTGACGTCCCGCCCACCGAGACCGCGCATAACAATCGCATAGCGGCCGTGCGCCGCGCTTCGGCCGTCCGGCGGCTGGTCTGGGGGCTTTGCCCCCAGACCTTTTTGACATATGCGCGGCGTTCGGGGGAACGCATGCCCCCGATGGCCCGTCTCCACAAGCAACCGGACCCGCCATCTGCTGACAATGGCGAAGACCCTCGCGCAGTGTTCGCGAAGGCGCGTCTACGATGGAAGCCTTCGCGTCACCGTACCCACCTCGCCGACCTGAAAAGCCCTCAAAAGCCAGTGGGAAGGCCAGACGAATCCTCATGGGGAACTCTATGTCGTTCATCGGCCGTGACATGGCTGTCGACCTCGGGACCGCCAACACGCTGGTGTACGTGAGAGGTCGCGGAATCGTACTCAACGAGCCGTCCGTCGTCGCGATCAACACCAATACCGGTGGCATCCTCGCGGTCGGGGCCGAGGCGAAGAAGATGATCGGGCGCACCCCCGGCAACATCGTTGCCGTACGTCCGCTGAAGGACGGCGTCATCGCCGACTTCGAGATCACCGAGCGGATGCTCCGCTACTTCATCCTGAAGATCCACAAGCGGCGTTACCTGGCCCGTCCGCGGGTCGTCGTCTGTGTCCCCTCGGGCATCACCGGCGTCGAGCGCCGTGCCGTCATCGAGGCGTCGTCCCAGGCCGGCGCCCGCCAGGTGCACATCATCGAGGAGCCCATGGCCGCCGCCATCGGCTCCGGCCTGCCGGTCCACGAGGCCACGGGCAACATGGTGGTGGACATCGGCGGCGGCACCACGGAGGTCGCGGTCATCTCCCTCGGCGGCATCGTCACCGCCCAGTCCATCCGGGTCGCGGGCGACGAACTGGACAACGCGATCATCCAGCACATCAAGAAGGAGTACTCCCTCCTGCTGGGTGAGCGCTCGGCCGAGCAGATCAAGCTCACGATCGGCTCGGCGTACGACCTCGACTCCGACGAACACACCGAGATCCGTGGCCGGGACCTGGTCTCCGGGCTGCCCAAGACCGTGGTCATCTCCGCCGACGAGGTGCGCAAGGCGATCGAGGAGCCGGTCAACGCCATCGTGGACGCCGTCAAGACCACCCTGGACAAGTGCCCGCCGGAGCTGTCCGGCGACATCATGGACCGGGGCATCGTGCTGACCGGCGGCGGAGCGCTGCTGCGCGGTCTGGACGAGCGGCTGCGCCGCGAGACGGGCATGCCCATCCACATCGCCGAGGACCCGCTGGACAGCGTGGCGCTCGGCTCCGGAAAGTGCGTCGAGGAGTTCGAGGCGCTCCAGCAGGTGCTGGACGCCCAGCCGCGCAGATGACGCGGCTCTTCGATTCCGCCGTACGGGACGATCTCCCCTCGTACGGCGGATCGTTGATATAGAGACATAAGCTGACCCCCCCGTAGTTTCCCGGCCCGTGGATCTGCAGAACCGTGGATCTGTAGATCGTCAGATCCGCGGTTCCCGTAATTCCCCACAATTTCCGACCACTTCGGTACCACCCCCGTTTTCGCTACCCGTTCTCGACGAGGAAGGCACGGCCGTCGCACGTGAGGGACACACGAGAGAGCCGGCTGCTCCTGGTGCTGCTGATCACCACCGCTTTCGCACTGATCACGGTGGACATCCGCGGCGGAGAGGATTCACCGGTCGACGGTGCCCGGCAGGCCGCGGCGACGGTCTTCGGTCCGATCGAGAACGGAGTGGCCGGCGTGGTCGGCCCGATCGGCAACGCCGTCTCCGCGGTCCGCGACTCCGGTGACCGGTACGACCGGCTCGCCGAACTGGAGCGGGAGAACGCCGCGCTCAAGGCCGAACTCGGCAGCGAGGACCGCAACCGCAGCAGAGCCAAGCAGCTCGACAAGTTGCTGAAGGTCGCCGGCCAGGGCCAGTACGGCATCAAGGGAGCCCAGGTCATCGCCATAGGAGCGGCCCAGGGCTTCTCCTGGACCATCACCATCGACGTCGGCGCCGACGACGGCGTCAAGCGCGACATGACCGTCCTCAACGGCGACGGACTCGTCGGCCGGGTCACCACCGTCGGTCCGAACACCGCCACCGTGCTGCTCGCCAGCGACCCCGACTTCACCGTGGGCACCCGCATGGAGGCCGGTGACGAACTCGGCTTCGCCTCCGGCCAGGGCGACCGGCCCCTGCGCGTCGAACTCCTCAACGGCAAGGCCGAGATCAAGAAGGGCGACCGGCTGGTCACCTTCGGCTCACAGGCCGACAAGCCGTTCGTGCCCGGAGTCCCCGTCGGCACCGTCTCCCGCGTCGACCCCTCCGGCGGTGACCTCACCCGCACCCTCTACGTCACGCCGTTCGTCGGCTTCACCAAGCTCGACGTCGTCGGTGTGGTCGTCCAGGCCCCCGAGAAGGACCCGCGGGACACGGTGCTGCCCGAGAAACCGAAGCCCACGCCCACGCCGACCGTCACGGTGACCGTCACCCCGTCAGCCCCGGCCGGCGGCCAGGACCAGCAAGAGCAGTAGGAGCTGTCACCCCATGCGCGTCAACCGGATCCTGCTCTCCAGCTCACTGGTCGTCGTGGCCCTGGTGATCCAGGTGAGCGTCCTCGCCCGTCTCCATCTCCCGGGCGCCGTCCCCGACCTGCTCCTCCTGACGGTCCTCGGCCTCGCCCTGGTCTACGGCCATGTCGGCGGCTCCCTCGTCGGCTTCGCCGCCGGACTCCTCGCCGACCTGGCCCCGCCCGCCGACCACGCCGTCGGCCGCTACGCCCTCGTGCTGTGCGTCGTCGGCTACCTCGCCGGGCTGGTCAAGCCCGAGAGCGGCCAGGTGAGATCGGCGACCGGCCCGATGGCCGTGGTGGTCGCCGCGGCCATCGGCACCACCCTGCTCTACGCCGGTGTCGGCGCCCTCGTCGGCGACACCGCGGCCCGCAACGTCGGCCTCGGCGGACTGCTCCTCAGCGCCGCCCTGTACGACCTGCTGCTCGCCCCCTTCGTCGTCCCCGGGGTCATGGCCCTGGCCCGGCGCACCGAGAACGATCCACTCGCCGAGAACAGCTCCGCCAAGTCCAATGACGTCGCCTCCGGCTGGAGCTCGGGCGGCACCGGGCTGCGCGTCGGCGCCCAGCGGGGCCTGAGGGCGAAGGCGGCGCGGGCGCGGGTGGCGCGGGCCGGCCGCATCAAGGGGGTAAAGCGCCTGTGACACCGCAGAACCTCACCGAGGGGGAGGAAACCGCGTGACCTCCCACCCGTCTCCCACCACCACCCTCAACGGAATGGGCTGCGCCCATGACTAACATCCCCGAGACCGGGCGCAGCCCACGGGTCCAGATCCGGCTCGTCGTCATCCAGGTCCTCGTCCTCTCCCTCCTCGGCACCCTCGGCGGGCGCCTGTGGTACCTCCAGATCCGCGAGGGCGCCGAGTACGCGAAGAAGGCCTCCGGCAACCACGTGCAGCAGGTCGTCCAGCCCGCGGTCCGCGGCTCCATCCTGGACGCCCGCGGAGTGGCCCTCGCCGACAACGAGACCCGGCTGGTCGTCTCCGCCTCCCGCACCGAACTCCTGAAGATGCGGGACGACGGCAAGGCCGTCCTCACCAAGCTCGCCGGCGTCCTCGGCATGCCCACCAAGGAGGTCACGGAGAAGGTCCGGCTGTGTGACGCCAAGACCCCCCAGCCCTGCTGGAACGGATCGCCGTACCAGCCCATCCCCATCACCGACGAGGCCACCGCCAAGCAGGCCCTGCAGATCCGCGAGCGTGCCGAGGACTTCCCCGGCATCATCGCCGAGCCCCAGGCCGTACGCCGGTACGCGGCCCCCGGGCAGGCCAACACCGCCCAGGTCCTCGGCTACCTCTCGCCCGTCACCGACGAGGAACTCCAGGAGGCCCAGGACACCGACTCGCCCTACCTGCGCTCCGACCAGGTCGGCCGTTCCGGCCTGGAACGCGAGTACGACAAGCAGTTGCGCGGCAAGGCGGGCGTCACCCGGTACGAGGTCGACAACCTCGGCCGCGTCATCGGCGAGGCCCAGGCCGACCCCGCCCAGCCCGGCGCCAACCTCGTCACCAGCATCGACGCCCGCGTCCAGCGGGTCGCCGAGTACGAGCTGAACGAGGCGATGAAGCAGGCCCGCAAGGAGATGGACCGCAACACCAACCGCCTCTACGAGGCCGACTCCGGGGCCATCGTCGTCATGGAGGCCAAGACCGGCCGCGTCGTCGCCATGGCCTCCAACCCGAGCTACGACCCCAACGCCTGGGTGGGCGGCATCTCCGGCAAGGACTACGCCAAGCTCACCGGGAAGAAGTCCAACTACCCGCTGCTGAACCGCGCCATCCAGGGCGTGTCGGCACCCGGCTCCATCTTCAAGGTCATCCCGACGGCCGCCGCGATCAACGCCGGCTACTCCTTCGAAGGCCCCTACGAGTGCTCCAGCTCGTACTCCATCGGCGGCCAGGTCTTCAAGAACTTCGAATCCCAGAACCACGGCGCGATCAGCCTCGGCCGGGCCCTCGAGGTCTCCTGCGACACCGTCTTCTACCGGCTCGCCCACGAGGAGTGGAAGCGCGACGGCGGCAACAAGCCGAAGAAGAACGCCAAGGACTGGTTCTACAAGACCTCCCACCAATTCGGCCTCGGTGAGCTGACCGGCATCGACCTGCCCAACGAGGTCACCGGCCGCGTCCCCGACCGCCAGTGGAAGGCCGACTACTGGAAGGCCAACAAGGACGCCTGGTGCAAGTCCGGCAAGAAGGACGGCAGCTACGTCGAGCGCATCGCCTACGAGAACTGCCTCGAAGGCAACCGACTGCGCGCCGGTGACTCCGTCAACTACTCCATCGGCCAGGGCGACACCCTCGTCACCCCCATCCAGATGGCCGCCGTCTACGCGGCCCTCTCCAACGGCGGCACCCTCTACCACCCCACCGTCGGCAAGGCCGTCATCAGCCCCGACGGCAAGCAGGTCACGGAGATCGAGCCCAAGGCGCACGGCAAGCTGCCGGTGACGAAGAAGACCCTCAACGCCATAGACGGAGCCCTCGAGGGAGTCGCCACCCGCGGTACGGCGGCCTGGCGGTTCGGCGGCTGGCCGCAGGACGAGATCCCGATGCACGCCAAGACCGGTACCGCCGAGGTCCACGGCAAGCAGACCACCTCGTGGTTCGCGACCTACACCAAGGACTACTCGATCGTCATGACGATCTCCCAGGGCGGCACCGGCTCCGGCGCCTCGGGCCCCGCCGTGCGCAACGTCTACAACGCGCTGTACGGCGTCTCCCCGGACGGCGAGATCGACAAGAAGAAGGCACTGCTGCCCACCCCGCAGAAGACGCTGCCCAAGGTCAGGACGGACGGCACCATCATCTCCCCGAAGATCTCCAAGGACCCCGCCAAGGACCTGCGGACCACCGAGGAGGCCGGGACCGAGGAGGGCGGGACGACGCCCGACGGCCAGGACCAGGGCGCGACCGTGAACACACCCCCGCCGGCCAACCGCGACACCCGCCGCCGAGACGCACGACGGAGCGCCGGCCGGGCGCGCCGCACAGCAGACCGGAGGACGGCGCCATGACCGGCGGAGTCAACAGCTTCCACGTCTCCGGCTACGGACCCGAGCGGGCCGGCTGGACGCGGCTCCTCGCCCGCGACTCCCCGGCCCGGCGACTCGACTGGCCGATACTGCTGTCGGCGATCGCCCTGTCGCTGCTCGGCTCCCTCCTGGTCTACTCGGCGACCCGCAACCGCACCGAGCTCAACCAGGGCGACCCGTACTACTTCCTGGTCCGGCACTGGCTGAACACCGGCATCGGCCTGGCCCTGATGATCGCCATGCTCTGGCTCGGCCACCGCGCACTGCGCACCGCCGTACCGGTCCTCTACGGCGCCTCGGTCTTCCTGATCCTGCTGGTGCTCACCCCGCTGGGCTCCACCATCAACGGCGCCCACTCCTGGATCAAGCTCGGCGGAGGCTTCTCGCTCCAGCCCTCGGAGTTCGTGAAGCTCACCATCATCCTGGGCATGGCCATGCTGCTCGCGGCCCGGGTCGACGCCGGCGACAAGCCCTACCCCGACCACCGCACGGTCCTCCAGGCCCTGGGGCTGGCCGTCGTCCCCATGCTGATCGTGATGCTGATGCCCGACCTCGGCTCGGTCATGGTCATGGTCGTCATCGTGCTCGGCGTACTGCTCGCCTCCGGCGCCTCCAACCGGTGGATCTTCGGCCTGATCGGCGCCGGAGCCGTCGGCGCCGTCACCGTCTGGCAGCTCGGAGTCCTCGACGAGTACCAGATCAACCGTTTCGCAGCCTTCGCCAACCCCGAACTCGACCCCGCCGGCGTCGGCTACAACACCAACCAGGCCCGCATCGCCATCGGCTCCGGCGGCCTCACCGGCTCCGGCCTCTTCGAAGGCTCGCAGACCACCGGCCAGTTCGTGCCCGAGCAGCAGACCGACTTCGTCTTCACCGTCGCCGGGGAGGAACTCGGCTTCATCGGCGGCGGGCTCATCATCGTCCTGCTCGGCGTCATCCTGTGGCGCGCCTGCCGCATCGCCCGCGACACCACCGACCTGTACGGCACCATCGTCGCCGCCGGCATCGTCGCCTGGTTCGCCTTCCAGACCTTCGAGAACATCGGCATGACCCTCGGCATCATGCCGGTCACCGGCCTGCCCCTGCCCTTCGTGTCCTACGGCGGCTCGTCGATGTTCGCGGTGTGGCTGGCCGTGGGACTCCTGCAGTCGATCAGACTGCAACGCCCGCTGTCCGCGAGCGTGTCCGGCCGTACGACCGGCGCGGACCGGCCCCGCCGTTCCGCACCGGTCACGACTAGATTCAGGTCTGGCGGATAGGTTCAGTTCATGGCGGACACCACACGTGAAATCGAGCGAAAGTACGAGTCCGGCGACAGCCGACTCCCCGACCTGACCGGCGTCCCCGGCGTGGCGTCCCTCGTCGACCAGGGCGTCGTCCACCTCGACGCCACCTACTACGACACCGCCGACCACCGCCTCGCCGCCGCCTCCCTCACCCTGCGCCGCCGCACCGGAGGCTCCGACGCCGGCTGGCACCTGAAGTTCCCCGTCGCCCCCGGAGTGCGCGACGAGATCCGCGCCCCGCTCTCCGACACCGTCCCGGAGGACCTCGCCCGGCTCGTCCGCTCCCGCGTCCGCGGCGCCGCACTGAGCCCCGTGGTCCGGCTGCGCTCCGACCGCGACGTACGCCACCTCCTCGACGCCACCGGCCGGCTCCTCGCCGAGATCAGCGTCGACACCGTGCACGCCGAACGCCTCACCGGCGACGGCACCGCCCAGTGGACCGAGATCGAGGTCGAACTCGCCGACGACGGCGACCCCGCCTTCCTCGACAAGGTCGACAAACGGCTCCGCAAGGCGGGCCTGCGCCCCTCGAAGGCGCCCTCCAAGCTCGCCAGGGCCCTCGCCGAGACGGCACCCCCCACGCACACGCCCGAGGCCGCCCCCGCACCCGCGGCCGCCCCGGCCGCGGCACCGAAGCGCAAGCACCGCAGCCGGCCGGTGGGGAAACCCGTCACCGCCGGCGACCACGTCCTCGCCTACGTCCGCGCCCAGCGGGACGCCCTCGTCGAACTCGACCCCGCCGTACGCCAGGACGTACCCGACTCCGTGCACCGCATGCGCGTCGCCACCCGCCGCCTGCGCAGCACCTTCCGCTCCTTCCGCAACGTCCTCGACCGGAAGACCACCGACCCCGTCGGCGTCGACCTGAAATGGCTGGCCGGAGAGCTCGGCCTGGACCGCGACCAGGAAGTCCTCGCCGAGCGCCTCATCACGGCCCTGGACGACCTGCCCGACGCCCTCGTCCACGGCCCCGTGCGCGACAGGCTGACCACCTGGTCCGAGACCGGCCACCGCGGAGCCCACGGCAAGGTCACCGGAGTCCTCGACTCCCGCCGCTACCTCACCCTGCTCGACACCCTCGACGCCCTGCTGGCCGACCCGCCCCTGCGGAAGAAGGCCGCGGCCGGCCCGGACAAGGTGCTCACCAAGGCCGTGAGCAAGGACCTCGACAAGCTGTCCGGCCTCGTCACCCGGGCCCTGGACCTCCCGCCCGGCCACGAACGCGACCTCGCCCTGCACGAGGCCCGCAAGAAGACCAAGCGCACCCGCTACGCCGCCGAGGCCGCCACCCCGGCCCTCGACGACCCCGCCGAGGACCTGGTCAAGAGCATGAAGTCGCTCCAGGGCCTGCTCGGCGACCACCAGGACAGCGTCATGGCCCGCAAGACCCTGCGCGAACTCGCCGCCGTCGCCCACGCGGCCGGGGAGAGCGACTTCACGTACGGGGTGCTGTACGGACGTGAGGAACGGCGCGCGGAGATCACCGAGAACGCCCTCCCGGAAACCTGGAAGCCGATCAGAAAATCCGCCGCCTTCTGAAGCGGTTAGGCTGGATGGTCACCCGCCCCCAGCCTCCGGCCGGGGAGCCCCAGCCAGCACACGAAGGTTCCCGAGATGCCTGCCGAAGCCGCCGTGGCCGCCGACTCTGTGTTCCCGCAGCTCGAAGCTTTGCTCCCGCATGTGCAGAAGCCGATCCAGTACGTGGGCGGAGAGCTCAACTCCACGGTCAAGCCTTGGGACAGCTGTGATGTCCGCTGGGCCCTCATGTACCCCGACGCGTACGAGGTCGGACTGCCCAACCAGGGCGTCATGATCCTCTACGAGGTGCTCAACGAACAGGACGGCGTCCTCGCCGAGCGCACCTACAGCGTCTGGCCGGACCTGGAGGAACTGATGCGGGAGCACGCCGTCCCGCAGTTCACGGTCGACAGCCACCGCCCGGTCAAGGCCTTCGACGTGTTCGGCCTGAGCTTCTCCACGGAGCTCGGCTACACCAACATGCTCACCGCCCTGGACCTGTCCGGCATCCCGCTCGAGGCCAAGGACCGCGGCCCGGACGACCCGATCGTCGTGGCCGGCGGCCACGCCGCCTTCAACCCCGAGCCGATCGCCGACTTCATCGACTGCGCCGTCATCGGCGACGGCGAGCAGGCCGTCCTCGAGGTCACCCGGATCATCCGCGCCTGGAAGGAGGAGGGCCGCCCCGGCGGCCGCGAGGAACTCCTCTACCGCCTGGCCCGGACCGGCGGCGTGTACGTCCCGGCCTTCTACGACGTCGAGTACCTTCCCGACGGCCGGATCGCCCGCGTCGTACCGAACAAGTCGGGCGTCCCGTGGCGCGTCTCCAAGCACACGGTGATGGACCTCGACGAGTGGCCCTACCCCAAGCAGCCCCTCGTCCCGCTCGCCGAGACGGTCCACGAGCGCATGTCGGTGGAGATCTTCCGCGGCTGCACCCGCGGCTGCCGCTTCTGCCAGGCCGGCATGATCACCCGTCCGGTGCGCGAGCGCTCCATCACGGGCATCGGCGACATGGTCGAGAAGGGCCTGAAGGCCACCGGCTTCGAAGAGGTCGGTCTGCTCTCCCTCTCCTCCGCCGACCACTCGGAGATCGGCGACATCGCCAAGGGCCTCGCCGACCGCTACGAAGAGGACAAGATCGGCCTCTCCCTCCCCTCCACCCGCGTCGACGCCTTCAACGTCGACCTGGCCAACGAACTGACCCGCAACGGCCGCCGCTCCGGCCTGACCTTCGCCCCCGAGGGCGGCTCGGAGCGCATGCGCAAGGTCATCAACAAGATGGTCTCGGAGGACGACCTGATCAGGACCGTCGCCACGGCCTACGGCAACGGCTGGCGCCAGGTCAAGCTCTACTTCATGTGCGGCCTGCCCACCGAGACCGACGACGACGTCCTCCAGATCGCCGACATGGCGATGAACGTCATCCAGAAGGGCCGCGAGGTCTCCGGCTCGGGCGACATCCGCTGCACGGTCTCCATCGGCGGCTTCGTCCCCAAGCCGCACACCCCCTTCCAGTGGGCACCGCAGCTGTCGGCCGAGGAGACGGACGCCCGCCTGACCAAGCTGCGCGACAAGATCCGCGGCGACAAGAAGTACGGCCGCTCCATCGGCTTCCGCTACCACGACGGCAAGCCCGGCATCGTCGAAGGCCTCCTCTCCCGCGGCGACCGCCGCGTCGGCGCGGTCATCCGCGCGGTCTACGAGGACGGCGGCCGCTTCGACGGCTGGCGCGAGCACTTCTCCTACGACCGCTGGATGGGCTGCGCCGACAAGGCCCTGGCGCAGTACGGCGTGGACGTCGACTGGTACACCACCCGCGAACGCTCCTACGAGGAGGTCCTCCCCTGGGACCACCTCGACTCCGGCCTCGACAAGGACTGGCTCTGGGAGGACTGGCAGGACGCCCTCGACGAGACGGAGGTCGAGGACTGCCGCTGGACCCCCTGCTTCGACTGCGGGGTGTGCCCTCAGATGGACACCAATATTCAAATCGGACCAACTGGTAAGAAGCTGCTGCCTCTGACGGTGAAGAACACGGCCTGACCGTGCGGCACATGGCGCCCGCTTCCCGCGGTGCTTCGTCCTGAGCCGTCGTCCCGGGATGTTCGGTGGGCCCACTCCGGAACACGGAGTGGGCCCACCGGCGTTCGCGGCCTGCGACGGGGGCGGTGTTACGACCGGGCCGTGTCAGGGGTGGGTGCGGGGGTCGGCTCGGGTTGGTGGGGGGTGAGGAGGGGCGGGAGGACGGCTTCCAGGTCGTCCAGGGCCTTTCTGGCGATGGCGATGCGGGTGCGCAGGTCCACGGCGGGGTCCGGAGCGAGGGCCGGGACGGGGACCTCGGGGGAGTGTTCGCGTTCCAGTTCGCGGGCTTCCTCCAGGGAGCTGATGACGACCCCGATGAGGACGTTGACCAGGACGAACGAGGCGAACAGTACGTAGGAGGCGTAGTAGACGATGCTCCAGCGGGAGATCTCCAGGCCCGCGTGGACGGCGTCACCGAGGCCGTCCAGGGTCATCAGCAGGAAGAGGGTGAGGGCGGCGCGGCCGATGGAGCCGAACTGGCCGGGGTCCGCCTCGCCGAAGAAGACCCAGCCGACCATGGCGTAGACGTAGAGCAGGAGCGCGCCCACCAGGAGGAAGCTGACGGTGCCCGGCAGGCTGCGGGCCACCGCGACGAAGACGATCCGCAGCTGGGGGAGGAAGCGGGCGGTGCGCAGGACGCGGGAGAGGCGCAGGAGCCGCAGAACGGTGGTGTTCTCGCGGACGAGGGGCAGGAAGGCGCAGACGACGACGGCCAGGTCGAAGAGGTTCCAGGGGTCGCGGAAGAAGTCGCGGGGGCGGTCCGCGTGGGCGCAGGCGCGCAGGGCTATCTCGACGGTGAAGGCGGCGAGGCAGAGGTGCTCGGCGAGGCGTAACCCGTGGTGCCAGTCCCTGGAGAGTCCGCTGTAGGTCTCGGCTCCCAGCAGGGCCGCGTTGGTGAGGATCAGGATGAAGACGGTGAGGGCGAACCAGCGGGCTTCGGTGACGGTGCGGGCTCTCTCCGCCAAGGCGTGACGGAGGGGCCGGGGGGTGGCGCCCGGGAGGGCAGGGTGGTCGTTCACGTGCTTGTATCTACTCCTTCGTGCTGCGCGTCATGCCCGCCGTTCGAAGGAGCCGGCGGATCGTGCAGCGGTGACACTTCCGGGCAGATTTCTACAGCACTGTAGATGTGGGGATTCCCGCCGGTGTGCGGTCGACGCATCCGAATGTTCCGCAGGGGCGTCCTCATCCGTATGGAGCAGGGGAAGACGGGTGTCGAGCGGCCGGTGGCGCCCGCGGGTGAGGGGTGTCTGGTCACGGCGGTTCGCCTGCCGGTACGGATCGTCGTGTTCGTCCTGGTGCTGCCGGTGCGGATGGCGTGGGACGGGTGCGTTGCCGCCGTGCGGTGGCTGGACCGTGCCGTGTTCCGGCCGCTCGGGCGGGCGCTGTGGTGGGTAGGGCGAGCGGTCTTCGTGTGGCCGCTGGTGGGGCTGTGGCGGTACGGCCTCGTGCCGCTCGGCAAGGTGCTCGCCCGGCTCGGGAACCTGGTGGTCGTCGTTCCCGCCGGGTGGCTGTACCGGTATGTGCTCGTGCCGCTCGGGCACGCGCTGGTGTGGCTGTACGGGCGGGTGCTGGCGCCCTTCGGGCACGGTGTGATGTGGGTGCTGCGCGGGATCGCGGCCGTGTCGGCCGCGATCGGGCGCGGGGTGTTCGCGGTCCTCGCCCGGCTCACGCGGTACCTGGTCGTCGTGCCCTGCGCGTGGCTGTACAGGTGGGTGCTCACACCCGTCGGACAGGCCGTCACCTGGTGCGTGATGGGACTGGTGCGGCTGGCGGGCATGCTCGTCACCGGTATCGGTACGGGGCTGTACTGGATCACCCGGGTCCTGTTCGTGCTGCCCCTGCTCGCCGTGTGGCGCTGGGTTCTGGTGCCGGTCGGGCGGGTGCTCGCCGTCGTCGCGCGGGAGATCGGCACCGCCCTCGGGCATGCCTGGCGGGTCGCCGGGCACGTCTCGCTCGCGGTGGGGCGGTTCCTGGGCGCCCTGGTGCGGTGGATCGTCGTGGAGCCCGCGCGGTGGATGTACACGCGTGTGCTGACACCGGTGGGGCACAGGGTGCGGGACGCAGTGCTGCGGCCCGCCGCCGAGGCCGGGCGCGCCGTGGGAAGGGCCGTACGGCAGTCCCTCGCCGCCGCCCGCGCGTCGGTGCGGCGGGCCCGTGCCGACATCCGCCGGATGTTCCTCGGAGAGCAGGGGGAGCCGGTGCCCGCGGACCGACGGGAACCTATCGGCGGTGAGGCGCGTACTCTTGGGAGCAGTACAACCGCTCTCACGAAGGACTGAACGACACTGGGCAAGCGACAGCCCGAAGGTCCGCCGCCCGCACCCGCGGTACAGCGCATTCGACTGCGCTACACCAAGCGCGGCCGCCTCCGGTTCACCAGCCACCGTGACTTCCAGCGTGCCTTCGAGCGCGCGTTGCGCCGTGCCGAGGTGCCGATGGCGTACTCGGCGGGGTTCACGCCGCACCCGAAGGTGTCGTACGCCAATGCCGCACCCACCGGCACGGGCAGTGAGGCGGAGTACCTGGAGATCGCGCTCACCCGGGCGCGGGATCCGGAGCGGATCAGAGCCCTCCTCGACGAGTCGCTGCCCCCCGGGCTCGACATCATCGAGGCGGCCGAGGCCCGCACCTCGGGGCTCGCCGACCGGCTCACGGCCTCGGTGTGGGAGTTGCGGCTGGCCGGTGTCGACCGCGAGGAGGCCCGCCGAGCGGTGGACGCCTTCAACGCGGCCGGTACCGTCGAGGTGCAGCGCCGGACGAAGAACGGGGTGCGTACGTTCGACACCCGTTCCGCGGTCGTGGCTCTGGAAAGCCCGGAAACGCCCCCTTCGTCGGCTGATAGGCCGACCGACCAGCCCTGTGCGATACTGCGGCTGGTTGTTCGGCACGTGACGCCTGCCGTTCGACCCGACGACGTCCTGTCCGGTCTCCGCGCCGTGGCCGATCTGGCGCCGCCGGTCCCCGCAGCGGTGACCAGGCTGGCGCAGGGGCTGCTCGATGAAGAGACCGGCACGGTGACCGACCCGCTCGCGCCCGACCGCGAGGCAGCAGCGACCGAGCCGCATCCGGCCGGTGCCACTGCCACCGCGACGGCGCCGGTGTAAGGGAGGTCCCGCGTAGGGACGGACGTCGTAGCGCCGCCCTCGTACCTCGGGAGCCACCTGGGTCGGGCAGCGCACCGATCACAAGACTTTCGCCAGGCCGTGCGCATTCGGTGTACGGAACCGGTGAGACAGGACACAGAGAGTTCCCGTGCGGCGCCCGCGCCCCGGACGGCGGCAACCGCGCTTCGCGCGAGCCGCGGACGTCACCGGCATCGCCGGACCGGGTGCGGCGCCCGGGAGCCTGACGGGAGAAACCCCCGCATGCTCGAACCGACCGAGCCCACAGAGGGCTCCGAACCGAACAGCCCCAGCGACACCCTGCCGCCGCGTCGGCGGCGACGGGCCGCGTCCCGTCCGGCCGGCCCGCCCGCGGTGGGCGCCGGCACGGAGGCCGAGACGGTCACGTCGGCCATACCGGCCGCCGAGTTCCCCGAGTCTCCTGAACCCGCGGAGCCGCTCGACGAGAACGACGAGCTCGCGGCCGAGGAGGGCACCGAGGCCGAGGCCGCCGCGCAGCCGGCGGCCGCCCGGGAGGAGGCACCGGCCGCCACGGACACCGCCGCTCCGCCCCGGCGTCGCCGTGTGGTGCGCCGCTCGACCTCGCCCGCCGGGACACCGGCGTCGGCCCAGGCCGCCGAGACCGTCGTGCCGACGGCCGAGGCCCCCGCTGCTCAGGCCGCTCCGGCCGCCGAGCCCGCCGTGGAGGCAGCGCCGACCGAGCCCGCCGGGGACGCCGCCCCGCCGCGCGCGCGCCGTCGTGCGACGCGCCGTGTGACCTCGCCGACGGCCACCGCCACCGAGGCCACCGAACCGGCGGAGAGCGCCGTGCCCGCGAGCGCGGCCCAGGCCGCCGACACGGCTGTCACCGCTGACACCACCGACACCGCCGACATCACCGACACCGCCGAGGACGCGGCTCCCCGCCGCACCCGGCGCCGCGCCTCGCGCAGCGTCTCCGCGCCCGCGACCACCGAGGCCGCCGCCTCCCCCGCCGAGGAGGCGCAGGCTCCCGTGACCGAGTCCACCGGGCAGACCGCGGTCTCCGGGACGCCCGCCGAGCCCGCCGCGGACGACGCGGCTCCGCGCCGCCGTCGCCGTACGGTCCGCAAGGCCGCCGCCGGGTTCGCCGAGCCCGCCCGGTCGGCCACCGGATCCGCCGCGACCGGGGCCGAGGCCGGGACGTCGAGGCGCCCCGCCCGTCCCGCCGTCGCCGTCTTCCAGGCTCCCGTGTTCGCCGAGCCCCAGTTCCAGACGCCGGAGCGGGCCGCCGCCGAAGCGGCCGCCGAGGCCGCCGGCAGGGCGGAGCCCGAGCAGCCGGAGGAGACCGAGGAACTCCCGGAGGAGCAGCCCACCGCCTCGCGCCGCCGCCGTCGCCGTCGGGGCGCGGCGGACGAGACCGACGCGGCTCCGGCCGCTGCCGCCGCCCGCGTCGAGGATGCCGAGGACGGCCCGGCCCGGTCCGCCGAGGACGCGGAGACCGACGAGTCGGCGGAGGGCCTCTCCGACGACGACCACGACGACCACGACGACCACGACGACCACGACGAGAGCGAAGGGGCCGGTTCCCGCCGGCGCCGTCGCCGCGGTGGCCGTCGCCGCAGGCGCGGCGAGTCCGCCGAGGCGGAGGCCGAGGGCGGCGAGCCCGGGGACGACACCGAGAGCACCGGCGCCGAACACGACACCGAGGACGGCGCGGACCGGTCCGCCGACGACGCGGAGCACGCCGACGAGTCGGCCGAGGACCACGACGAGGCGGGCACCGCGGGCGGCTCCAGCAGCAGCCGTCGCCGTCGTCGCCGGCGCCGCCGGGCCGGGGACAGCGGCGGCGAGGCCGAGACCTCCACCGACGACCCCGAGCGCACCGTCGTCAAGGTCCGCGAACCGCGCAGGCCCGCCGAGCCGTCGGACGAGGTGCAGTCCATCAAGGGCTCCACCCGCCTGGAGGCGAAGAAGCAGCGCCGCCGGGAAGGCCGTGAGCAGGGCCGCCGACGCGTCCCGATCATCACCGAGGCCGAGTTCCTGGCCCGCCGTGAGGCCGTCGAGCGCGTCATGGTGGTCCGGCAGTACGGCGACCGTACGCAGATCGGCGTCCTGGAGGACGGGGTGCTCGTCGAGCACTACGTCAACAAGGAGCAGGCGACCTCGTACGTCGGCAACGTGTACCTCGGCAAGGTGCAGAACGTGCTGCCGTCGATGGAGGCCGCGTTCATCGACATCGGCAAGGGCCGCAACGCCGTGCTCTACGCCGGTGAGGTCAACTTCGAGGCGCTGGGCATGGCCAACGGCCCGCGTCGGATCGAGGCCGCGCTGAAGTCGGGCCAGTCGGTCCTCGCCCAGGTGACGAAGGACCCGATCGGGCACAAGGGCGCCCGTCTGACCAGCCAGGTCTCCCTCCCGGGCCGCTACCTCGTGTACGTCCCCGAGGGTTCGATGACCGGCATCAGCCGCAAGCTGCCCGACACCGAGCGGGCCCGGCTGAAGACCATCCTCAAGAAGGTCGTCCCCGAGGACGCGGGTGTCATCGTGCGCACCGCCGCCGAGGGCGCGAGCGAGGACGAGCTGCGCCGTGACGTCGAGCGGCTGCAGGCGCAGTGGGAGGAGATCAAGAAGAAGTCCAAGAGCGGTGGCAGCTCGAACGCGCCGTCGCTGCTGTACGGCGAGCCGGACATGACCGTCCGGGTCGTGCGGGACATCTTCAACGAGGACTTCTCCAAGGTCGTCGTCAGCGGCGACGAGGCATGGGAGACCATCCACGGGTACGTCGCGCACGTCGCGCCCGACCTGGCCGACCGGCTGCAGAGGTGGACCAGCGAGGTCGACGTCTTCGCCACGTACCGGATCGACGAGCAGCTCGCCAAGGCGCTCGACCGCAAGGTCTGGCTGCCCAGCGGCGGTTCGCTGGTGATCGACCGGACCGAGGCGATGGTCGTCATCGACGTCAACACCGGAAAGTTCACCGGTCAGGGCGGCAACCTCGAGGAGACGGTCACCAGGAACAACCTGGAGGCGGCCGAGGAGATCGTGCGCCAGCTGCGGCTGCGCGACCTCGGCGGCATCATCGTCATCGACTTCATCGACATGGTCCTGGAGTCCAACCGGGACCTGGTGCTGCGGCGCCTGCTGGAGTGCCTGGGCCGGGACCGTACGAAGCACCAGGTCGCCGAGGTGACCTCGCTGGGTCTGGTGCAGATGACCCGCAAGCGGGTCGGCCAGGGCCTGCTGGAGTCGTTCTCGGAGACCTGCGTCCACTGCAACGGGCGCGGTGTCGTCGTCCACCTGGACCAGCCCACCTCCGCGGGAGGCGGCGGCAAGCGCAGGAAGCGGGCGCGGGCCGGTGCCGGGGAGCACCTCCACGAGCACGAGGTTGACGCCGTCCCGACGGCGGAGCAGGAGGCGGAAGCGGAGTCGGAGACGGCGGCCGAGGTGGCCGCCGAGGTCGCCGAGCCGGTCGCGCTTCCCGCTCCGGAGTACATGCCGGACGAGGAGCTGTACAGCAGTGCCGCCGAGGCGGAGGCCGCGGCCACTCGTGGACGTACCCGCCGCCGGGTGAGCCGCAGGGCCTCGGCCCCGGCGGGCGCGCCGAGGCGCGAGCAGCCCCGGCGCGAGCCGGCTGCCGCCGCGGCCGCCGGCGGGTCCGGGCCCGACGGGTCCGGCGCGGAGGTGCCGACGGCTCAGGGGACGACGGTCGCCGAGGAAACCGCACGCCCGGTCCAGCCGGAGCCGGCCGCCGAGGCGCACGCCGTACCGGCCGCCGCCGAGGACCCGGTCGTCGAGGCGCCCGCCGCTGCGGCGGCGCCCGCTGAGGACGCCGCTCCCCAGGGCCGTACGCGTCGCCGGGCCACCCGCAAGGTGTCCGCGCCGGCCGGTTCTCCGGCGGGCGCGCAGGCCGCGGTGGTGACGATCGCGGATACGGCAGCCACGACGGACACAGCCCCCGCGGCGCCTGAGCAGACGCCGGAGCCGGTGGCCGAGGAGTCCCCGGCCGAGCCGTCGCCCGAGGTGCCCGAGCCGGCCGCCGAGACCGCCGCCCCGCCCCGCCCGCGCCGCCGTGCGGTGCGCAAGCCCACCGTGTCCACCGCGTCCGAGGAGGCGGCCGTCGTGGTCGTCCCGTCGGCCCCGGTGGTGGAGACGGCCCCGGCGGACGAGGCGGCGGCCGCCGAGGCGGCAGCGGCCGTCACCGCGACGGCACCCGCCGAGGAAGCCGCCGACGAGGCGGCTCCGGCCAAGAAGACCGCCCGCGCGGCGGCCAAGAAGGCCACGGCGAAGAAGGCCGCCACGAAGAAGACGGCGGCCAAGAAGACGACGGCCGCGAAGAAGACGACGGCGGCGAAGAAGACCGCCGTCAAGAAGACGACGGCCAAGAAGGCCGCGGCCAAGACCACCAAGACGGCCGTGAAGAAGACGACGGCGAAGAAGGCCGCGGCAGCGGCCCAGCAGCCCTCGCCCTCGGTCACGGCGTCGACGGAGGACTGATCAGGAGCCGCCCTCAGGGGTGGCACGCCGAGAGGCGCGGGGCACCGGTGACAGCCGGTGCCCCGCGCCTCTCGGCGTCTCCGCCGGGTCGCGGCCTCCGCCGGGTCGCGCCGTGAACGGCGTCAGGCCGTGCAGTCCGGACAGATTCCGCGGTAGGTCAGTTCGACGTCGGCGAGTGTGTATCCGAAGCGTTCCGACTCCGGAAGGTCCGAGAGGGGGTCGCCCGCCGGGTGCACGTCGCGGAGGGTGCCGCAGCGGTCGCAGAGCAGGTGGTGATGGGGTCGGTGCGCGTTCGGGTCGTAGCGCGTGGCGCGGTGGTCGGTCGAGACCTCGACGAGCTCGCCCAGCGTCACCAGTTCGCCCAGGGTGTTGTAGACCGTCGCCCGGGAGATCTCGGGCAGCCGCTCCACCGCGCGCGCGTGCACCTCGTCGGCGGTCAGATGGATGTGGTCCCCGCCGAGAACCTCGGCCACAACGCGTCGCTGCGCGGTCAGGCGCCAGCCGCGTTCCCGAAGCCTCTTCAAGAGATCACTCATGTACGTCACCCTAACCAGCGATTGATCCCATCTCAAGAACAGATATGGTTCTGAATGTCGCCTTGACTTAGACCATGTCTAACATAGGGTGGGTCCTGATGCGGGCTGCGGAGCAGTGCGCGCGGACACTCGGACGGCCAGGTCCGCCAGGCCTTGACCCCCGTCAAGAACCACACACCGAGGAGCGAGCTTTGACCGAGAACAACCAGAAGCCGTTGACCACGGCTGCCGGCGCGCCGGTCGCCGACAACCAGAACTCCCTGACGGCCGGTCCGCGCGGTCCGATGCTCCTGCAGGACGTGTGGTTCCTGGAGAAGCTCGCACACTTCGACCGCGAGGTCATCCCGGAGCGCCGGATGCACGCCAAGGGCTCGGGCGCGTTCGGCACCTTCACGGTGACCCACGACATCACGCAGTACACGAGCGCGAAGATCTTCTCCGAGATCGGCAAGAAGACCGAGATGTTCGCCCGGTTCTCCACCGTCGCCGGTGAGCGCGGTGCGGCCGACGCCGAGCGCGACATCCGCGGCTTCGCCCTGAAGTTCTACACGGACGAGGGCAACTGGGACCTGGTCGGGAACAACACCCCGGTCTTCTTCTTCCGCGACCCGCTGAGGTTCCCGGACCTCAACCGCGCGGTGAAGCGCGACCCGCGCACCAACCTCCGCGACGCCGAGAACAACTGGGACTTCTGGACCAACCTCCCCGAGGCCCTGCACCAGGTCACGATCGTGATGTCCGACCGCGGCATCCCCGCCTCGTACCGGCACATGCACGGCTTCGGCTCGCACACCTACAGCCTGATCAACGCCGAGGGCGAGCGGTTCTGGGTCAAGTTCCACCACCGCACCCAGCAGGGCATCAAGAACCTCACCGACGCCGAGGCCGAGGCCCTGGTCGGCAAGGACCGCGAGTCCCACCAGCGCGACCTCTACGAGGCGATCGAGAACGGCGACTTCCCGAAGTGGAAGCTGTTCATCCAGGTCATGCCGGAGGCCGACGCGGAGAACTACCGCTTCCACCCCTTCGACCTCACCAAGGTCTGGTCGAAGAAGGACTACCCGCTGATCGAGGTCGGCGAGTGGGAGCTCAACCGCAACCCCGCGAACTACTTCGCGGACGTCGAGCAGGCCGCCTTCACCCCGGCGAACGTGGTTCCGGGCATCAGCTACTCGCCTGACAGGATGCTGCAGGGCCGCCTCTTCTCCTACGGCGACGCCCAGCGCTACCGCCTCGGTGTGAACCACCACCAGATCCCGGTCAACGCCGCGAAGAACCCGGTGAACACCTACCACCGCGACGGCGCCATGCGGGTCGACGGCAACCAGGGCTCCACCCCGGGCATCGAGCCCAACTCCTACGGCCGCTGGGCCGACCAGCCGGCCTACCGCGAGCCGAGCCTGGCCGTGGGTGCCGTCGCCGACCGGTTCAACTTCCGTGAGGACGACGACAACTACTTCGAGCAGCCCGGGAACCTGTTCCGCCTGATGAGCCCCGAGCAGCAGAAGGTTCTCTTCGAGAACACGGCGCGCGCCATCAACGGCGCCTCGGAGCAGACCGTCGAGCGGCACATCGCCAACTGCACCCAGGCCGACCCGGCCTACGGCGAAGGCGTCCGCAAGGCGATCGAGGCCCTGGCCGCCGGCAACCTCTGAGCCTCGCCGTTCGAGGGAACCGCGGTACATGCCGCACCGCGCCCGGGCGCGAGCCACTCGGTGGCCCGCGCCCGGGCGTGCGCCGTCACCGTCCGGTGCCCTCACGGACATGACCAGCACAACCGCGTGATCAGGAGGGATTCACATGAGCAGGGGCGGTCTGACTCCTGAGCAGACGGAACGCGTCGTGGCCATCGCCATGGACCTGGCCCGGGAGGGCGGCACCGAGGAGCTCGTGGGGTTCGTGGAGCACGGGCTGCCGGTCGACGTGACCGACGCGGCCGGCAACACCCTGCTCATGCTCGCCGCCTATCACGGCCACGCCGACACCGTACGGGCTCTGCTCCGGCTCGGTGCCGACCCCGACCTGCGCAACGCCCGGGACCAGGCACCCGTCGCCGGCGCCCTGTTCAAGGGCGCGGACGAGGTGGTCGAGGTGCTGCGGGAGGCCGGTGCGGATCTGGACTCCGGCACGCCGACCGCTCGGGTCGCGGCGGCCATGTTCGGGCGCGCCCACCTGCTCGCGGGCTGATCCACCGGGCGGGGCCGCCCCGTCCGGCACGGTGTCCACCGATCGACCGGGCCCGGTTTGACCGGTCGGGGCGTGTCCTCGTAACCTTGACCGTCGGCGTGTCCATCGGGACGCCACATCCCCGTAAACCTCTTCCTCCCGGGCGCGGGTCGGCTCGGGAGAGGTTGCCCGTGTATCTGTCGGGCGGCTGGCCTGCGGGGTGCCGTTCATCGAGTGAGAGAGAGATCCGCGTGTACGCCATCGTGCGCAGCGGTGGTCGCCAGCACAAGGTTGCTGTCGGCGACATCGTTGAGGTTGACAAGATTTCCACCGCCAAGGTCGGCGACACGGTCGAGCTCTCGACCCTGCTCCTCGTCGACGGCGAGGCCGTGACCAGCGACCCGTGGGTGCTGGCCGGTGTCAAGGTCCAGGCCGAGGTCGTGGACCACCACAAGGGCCAGAAGATCGACATTTTGCGCTACAAGAACAAGACCGGCTACCGCCGTCGTCAGGGCCACCGCCAGCAGTACACGGCGATCAAGGTCACTGAGATCCCCACGGCTGCGAAGTAAGGGACTGAGGAGAGATGGCACACAAGAAGGGCGCATCGTCCACCCGGAACGGTCGCGACTCCAATGCCCAGCGGCTCGGCGTGAAGCGCTTCGGCGGTCAGGTCGTCAACGCGGGTGAGATCCTCGTCCGCCAGCGCGGCACCCACTTCCACCCCGGCGCCGGCGTCGGTCGTGGTGGCGACGACACGCTGTTCGCCCTGGAGGCCGGTTCGGTGCAGTTCGGCACCAGCCGTGGCCGCAAGGTCGTGAACATCGTTCCGGTCGCCTGATCGGAAGCTTTCGCGAGGCGGACCTCACTTCCCTGGCGGGAAGGCGGGTCCGCCTTTCGCGTGTTGACCAGGAAACACGTACACACGTACACCGCACTGTCTCTGGAGGCACCCCCCATGACCACCTTCGTGGACCGCGTCGAACTGCATGTCGCCGCGGGTAACGGAGGCCACGGCTGTGCCTCCGTCCACCGTGAGAAGTTCAAGCCGCTGGGCGGACCGGACGGCGGGAACGGCGGGCGGGGCGGCGATGTCGTCCTGACCGTCGACCAGTCCGTGACCACGCTCCTCGAGTACCACCACTCCCCGCACCGCAAGGCCACCAACGGCAAGCCCGGCGAGGGCGGCCACCGCAGCGGCAAGGACGGTCAGGACCTGGTCCTGCCGGTGCCGGACGGGACCGTCGTCCTCGACAAGGCGGGCAACGTGCTCGCCGACCTGGTCGGCAACGGGACCTCGTACGTCGCCGCCCAGGGTGGCCGGGGCGGGCTCGGGAACGCCGCCCTCGCCTCCGCGCGGCGCAAGGCGCCCGGTTTCGCGCTGCTCGGTGTGCCGGGGGAGCTGCAGGACATCGTCCTGGAGCTGAAGACCGTCGCCGACGTGGCGCTGGTCGGGTATCCGAGCGCGGGGAAGTCCTCGCTGATCTCCGTGCTCTCCGCGGCCAAGCCCAAGATCGCCGACTATCCGTTCACCACCCTCGTGCCCAACCTGGGCGTCGTCACCGCCGGGTCGACCGTCTACACCATCGCCGACGTGCCGGGGCTCATCCCGGGCGCCAGCCAGGGCAGGGGCCTGGGGCTCGAGTTCCTGCGGCACGTGGAGCGGTGCAGCGTGCTCGTGCACGTGCTGGACACCGCGACGCTGGAGTCGGACCGCGACCCCCTCTCCGACCTCGACATCATCGAGGAGGAACTGCGGCAGTACGGCGGCCTCGACGACCGCCCCCGCATCGTCGTCCTCAACAAGACCGACGTACCGGACGGCAAGGACCTCGCCGAGATGGTCCGGCCCGACCTGGAGGCACGCGGCTACCGCGTCTTCGAGGTGTCCGCCGTCGCCCACCTCGGGCTGCGGGAACTGTCGTTCGCGCTCGCCGAGTCGGTGGCCCGGGCGCGGGCCGCCAGGCCGCAGGAGGAGGCGACCCGCATTGTCATCCGGCCCAAGGCCGTGGACGACTCCGGGTTCACCGTCACCCGCGAGGACGACGGACTGTTCCGGGTGCGCGGCGAGAAGCCCGAACGCTGGGTCCGCCAGACCGACTTCAACAACGACGAGGCCGTCGGTTACCTCGCCGACCGGCTCAACCGGGTCGGTGTGGAGGACGCGTTGGTGAAGGCCGGCGCCCGGTCCGGCGACGGTGTCGCCATCGGCCCCGAGGACAACGCGGTCGTCTTCGACTGGGAGCCGACGGTGACCGCCGGTGCGGAGATGCTCGGCCGGCGCGGCGAGGACCACCGCTTCGAGGCGCCCCGCCCGGCTGTCCAGCGACGCCGCGAGCGGCAGGCCGAACGGGACGAGGCCGAGCGGGAGTACGGCGACTTCAAGCCGTTCTAGGCCGGACAGGTCCCAGGGCCTGTCGTGTGGAGCGTGCCGGGCTCGCGGCACGCTCCTGACGGATCAGGGTGACCGGACCGGTCGGTCGGCCCCGCGGCCCCGTCGTCCGCCGCTCACCTTCAGGACCTGCCCGGGCAACGCGATGTTCCCGTGCCGGGGCGGGTCTTCCGTTGTCTTTCTTTTTGTCATGCACGTGCACCGTCGTGTTCAGTGCCCCGACCTCCCGGACGGCGGGCTTCCCCGTGTCCAAGACGCTTGCGAGGCAGGGGAGTTCACCGATGTCCGGAACAGTTTCGCCCGACCGCCGACGCGTTCTGACCACCGGCGCCGCCGTACTCGGCGCCGCGGCCTCCGCCCAGCTGTGGCTGCCGGCCACCGTTCGGGCCGCGGAGCGGAAAACGTTGCCCGACGGGGTGTTCAGCCTCGGTGTCGCCTCCGGCGATCCTCCCCCACTGCCTTGAAGGCGTGGGGGGACCCCCATCCCGACGGGATCGTGCTGTGGACCCGGCTCGCTCCCGACCCCCTGAACGGCGGGGGCATGCCGGACCTCCCGGTGCCCGTCGAGTGGCAGCTCGCCCAGGACGCCCGCTTCAAGAAGGTCGTCCGCCGGGGCACCGCGTGGGCCAGGCCCGCCCACGGGCACAGCGTCCACGTCGACGTGCGCGGTCTGCGTCCCGACACCCGGTACTGGTACCGCTTCCGCGCCGAAGGGCAGCTCTCGCGCACCGGCCGCACCCGTACCGCGCCCCCGGCGCGCAGCGCGGGCGGCAGGCTGCGGATCGCGCTCGCCTCCTGCCAGAACTGGCAGCACGGCTACTTCACGCCGTACGCCGACATGCTGGAACAGGACCCGGACGTCGTCGTGTTCGTCGGCGACTACATCTACGAGTCCAACCCGTCGGCGACCGGCGTGCGCCGCCACGAGGGGTCCGGGGAGCCGTACAGCCTGACCCAGTACCGCAACCGGTACGCCCAGTACCGCTCCCACCCGGACCTCGCGGCCATGCACGCGAACGCGCCCTTCGTGGTCACCTTCGACGACCACGAGATCGACAACGACTTCGCCGGCGAGATCCCGCAGGACCCCGACAAGCAGTCGCACGACGCGTTCACGGCCCGGCTGACGGCGGGCTACCAGGCGTACTACGAGCACATGCCGGTACGCGCGAGCGCCGTCCCGAACGGTCCGCACATCCGGATGTACCGCCGGCTGGAGTTCGGCCGGCTGGCCCGGCTCAACGTGCTGGACACCCGGCAGTACCGCAGCGACCAGGCGACCAGCCAGGAAGGCGCCCAGGACCCCGCGCTGACCATGCTCGGCGCCGCCCAGAAGCGGTGGCTGGTCGACGGGCTGCGCCACTCGCCCGCCCGCTGGAACCTGATCGCCTCCCAGATCATGATGGCCGAGACGGACCTCCAGGTCGGTCCCGGCAAGCTCTGGTTCTACGACGCCTGGGACGGCTACCAGGCCGAACGGAACACGCTGCTGCAGGAGTTCCGGCGGGTGAGCAACCCCGTCGTGCTCACCGGCGACCGCCACCTCACGATGGTCAGCGACCTCAAGGCGGACTTCGCCGACCCGAAGTCCGCCGTCGTGGGCGCCGAGTTCGTCGGCACCTCCATCTCCAGCAACGGCGACCAGGACCAGGCCGCCTTCCGCGAGCAGTGGGACCCGCGGCGCGCGGACAACCCGCACTGGAAGCTGCTCGACGCCCACCGCGGCTACCACCTGTTCGACGTGCGCCGCGAGGGCATCGACGCACGGGTGCGGGTGGTGGACACCGTGGTGCAGCCGCGGGCCACACCGCGCACACTGGCCCGGCTGCGGGTGGAGGCGGGCCGCCCCGGCGTCCACCTGGTGTGACCACCGGCCGTCGTCCCGCCCCCGTCGATACCGAAAACCGCCGGATCTTCATATGGAATTCCCCCGCAAAGAGCGGGCGGACCAGACGAATTTCTGGTTGTCGGGCGCTTCATCCTTTGCGGTGCTCCCGAATATGAAGAAATGGTGCAGTCCTGCCCTCGACGGGTGAAGATCCGCGGTTCCCGGGCCGGGGCGCCGCCGCCGGCCGCGCCCCGGCCCGCCGCCGTGCCCGCCCGGGACGCCCGCCGCGGCAGGCCGGTGACCTGTGCAGTTACTCACAGGGATTTCCGGGGCGCCCGGGGGAGCCGGTGCCGACCACCTGGGGATCCCAGGTGAATGACAGGTGGCGCGCACATATGCGACGAAGGTCGCTCACCTTGCATTGCGGTAACCACAAGTGGGACCATTTTGCAGTTCCCTGATGCCCAAGGTAGGTCACCTGTGTCACAGCACATAGCCAAGCCCCGTACCACCGCAGTGATTCTGGCCGGTGGCACCGGCCAGCGGGTGGGTCTGTCGATCCCCAAGCAACTGCTGAAGATCGCCGGCAAGGCAGTCATCGAGCACACCCTGACCACCTTCGAGAACGCCGACTCGATCGACGACATCGTCGTGCTGATGGCGCCGGGCTACGTGTCCGACGTCGAGAAGATCGTCGCCAAGGCGGGTTTCACGAAGGTCACCCGGGTCATCGAGGGCGGCTCGACACGGAACGAGACCACCGAGCGGGCCATCTCGGTCCTCGGCGAGGGCCTGGCCGAGGGGGAGGACCGCAACGTCCTCTTCCACGACGCCGTCCGCCCCCTGTTGTCACAGCGCGTCATCGACGACTGCGTGAGCGCCCTGGAGCGCTACCAGGCCGTCGACGTGGCCATCCCGTCCGCGGACACCATCATCGTCACGCGGACGCACGGCGACGACGGCGAGTTCATCACCGAGATCCCGGACCGCTCCCGGCTGCGCCGCGGCCAGACCCCGCAGGCCTTCAAGCTGTCCACGATCCGCCGCGCCTACGAGGTCGCCGCCGGTGACCCCAACTTCCAGGCCACGGACGACTGCTCCGTCGTGCTCAAGTACCTGCCCGACGTGCCGATCCACGTCGTCGCGGGTGACGAGTACAACATGAAGGTCACCCAGCCCGTCGACGTCTTCATCGCCGACAAGCTGTTCCAGCTCGCCTCCACGGCGGCGCCCGAGCAGATCGGCGAAGAGGCCTACCGCGAACTGCTCACCGGCAAGACCCTCGTCGTCTTCGGCGGTTCCTACGGCATCGGCAAGGACGTCTGCGACCTCGCCGAGTCCTACGGCGCCACCGTGTACCCGCTCGGACGGTCCACCACCGGCACCCACGTCGAGAACCCGGAGGAGGTCGACGACGCGCTGTCCAAGGCGTACGCGGAGACCGGCCGCATCGACTACGTCGTCAACACGGCGGGTGTGCTGCGCATCGGGAAGCTGGCCGAGACCGACAACGCCACCATCGAGGAGGCGCTGAAGGTCAACTACCTGGCCCCGGTGCAGATCGCCCGGTCCGCGTACAAGTACCTCGCCGAGACGAAGGGGCAGCTGCTGCTCTACACCTCCAGCAGCTACACCCGCGGACGCGCCGAGTACAGCCTCTACTCCTCGACCAAGGCCGCGATGGTGAACCTCACCCAGGCCCTGTCCGACGAGTGGGCCGGCGACGGAGTGCGCGTCAACTGCGTCAACCCGGAGCGCACTGCCACGCCGATGCGCACCAAGGCCTTCGGCCAGGAGCCCGCGGGCAGCCTGCTGTCCTCCGAGGCGGTGGCCCGCACCTCCCTGGACGTGCTGCTCTCCGAGCTCACCGGCCATGTCATCGACGTACGGCAGCAGGACCCGACCGCGGGCGCGGCCCGTGCCACCGGATTCGAGCAGGCACTCGCGTCGGTGCTGGATCGTCAGGACGGCGTGTAATAATTGGCGGCAAATAGACTCCGGTAATTCAGGCCTCTGCGGCCCCCGTTCACGCAGTTCGCGCGCGGGTGTTCGCGGGGGCCTGAATCCTTCGCCCACGCATTACCCATAGGCACAAACCGGCACTCACCCTCCAAGAGCAGGTTCATCCGTTGATATCCACCGCTATTCGCGTCGCCCGGGTGGGCAGCGCGGCCGAACTGGTCGCAGCGGTCGTCATGATGCTGGCCTTCCCCTGCCTCATGCTGGCCGCGCTCGTCCCGAGCGTCCCCGCCTTCGCGGCAGCGGCCGCCGTGACGTACCTGGCGGACCACTACCTGCACCACAGGGGCAGCTACCTGGTCAACCGCCTCAGCAAGGTGCGGGCGGGCCTGTCGATCCGCTTCCTGATCCGGCAGCTGCTGCTGATCCTGCTGCTGGCCCGTCTGTCGCTCGCGGACAACCTGATCTACTACGGGGCGATCGCCTGCTTCATCGCCTTCTACGGTCTTCAGGCCCCGCACGGCGCGCTGACCACGCTGATCCGCAACCGCCGACGCATGCCGGTGGCCACCCGCAACATCGACCTGGCCTCCCGCGTCCGCATCCCGGACGCGCCGCCGCGCGCACTGATGCACCGCGCCGCCGAGAAGATGCTCCACCTCGACCTCGCGGCGGTCGTCGGCATACTGGTCGCCGCGGCGCTGGACTCGGCCGTCATCGGTTTCGTCGGCATCGGAGCCACGGTGCTCCTGGGCATCCTGTACGTGCTGGCCCTGGTGCCCTACGTGCGGGGCCGGCGGACACCGCCGAACGCCGAGAAGGTGCTGGAAGCGGTCGACAGCTGGCTGAGCGACTACCGGCCGGAGACCGTGCTGTACTTCTCCGGCTCCAAGGACTCCGCCTACCAGGTCAACATGTGGCTGGAGACCATGGAGCAGCTGGACACCCGTCCGCTGATCATCCTGCGCGAGCGGGTCATACTGAGCAACCTGGCCCCCACCACGGTCCCCGTCATCTGCGTGCCCGGAGGGGTGCACCTGATGAACCTGGACCTGTCCACGGTGCGCGTCGCGCTGTACGCGGCGAACGTCGGCAAGAACATCCACCTGCTGCGCGTGCCCACCATGAAGCACGTCTTCATCGGCCACGGCGACAGCGACAAGATCGCCAGCGTGAACCCGTACAGCAAGGTCTACGACGAGGTGTGGACGGCCGGCCGCGCGGGCCGCGACCGCTACGCCATCGCCGACGTCGGCGTCCGCGACGACGACATCGTCGAGGTCGGGCGCCCCCAGCTGGCTCCCATCGAGGGCGCCCGCGGCGAAGCCGCCGACGGGCACCGTCCGACGGTCCTGTACGCCCCCACCTGGGAGGGCTGGGACGACAACCCCGGCAACACCTCGATCCTGCTGGCCGGTGAGAACATCGTGAAGCGGCTGGTCGCGGCCGACCCCGCGGTCCGTGTGCTCTACAAGCCCCACCCGTTCACCGGAACCCGCAGCGCGCAGGCCAAGGCCGCCCACCAGCGGATCACCGCGCTGATCGAGAAGGCCACCGCCGAGCGCGCCGCCGACCCCCGCTACACCGCGGACACGGCGGCCCAGGAGCGGGCCGCGGCCGAGCTGACGCGCATCGAGGCCCGGCTGGCCGAGCTGACCGACGGCGCCGGGGGCGGCGACGAGGCCGAGACCAGCCGCGACGGCCTGGTCGACGTGGCTCGGCACGAGGAGGCCGCCCGGCTGCGCACCGAGTGGAACACCGCGTACTGGCGTTCCTTCCCCGACTGGGAGCACCGCGTCATCACGGGCCCCCAGCCGCGCCTGTACGACTGCTTCAACGTCTCCGACGCGATGGTCTCCGACATCTCCAGTGTCGTCTCCGACTTCATCGCCAGCGGCAAGCCGTACGCGGTGACCGACTCCGCCGGGCTGGGGGCGGAGGAGTTCAAGCGGCAGAACACGGCGGTGCGCGCCGCGGTGATCCTGTCCAACGACGCGGCCGGACTCGACGAGCTGCTCGCTGCCGTCCGGGCGCCCGAGAGCGATCCGCTGGCCGCGGAGCGGGGCGAGCTCAAGCGCTACCTGCTGGGCCCGGACGAGCCGAAGTCCATCGACCAGTTCAACAGCGCGGTGGGCCGACTCGCCCGGAAGGCCGAGACGCGCAACCTCGGCCAGGAGTCCCGGACCGCGGTCGGCGGACCGGACGTGGAGCCGGCGGACGCGCTGCCCGCGCAGGCGGCGTCGGTGACCGGCGAGACGGAGGGCGCCGGGGCGGGCTGACCCGCTCCGGGCACCCGCCGGGCACCCACTCGAACACCCCACAGGCTCGGCCCCCGAGGAGCGACTCCTCGGGGGCCGAGCCTGTCGTGTCGGCCCGCGGTCGACCGAACTCCCTTATGACATAGGTCACTTGAAGGGCCGTTCGAGGCAACCCCTCACCCCGAACGCCCGTCTAACAAGTAGCGAATGAGGCGATACGAGGGAAATGTCCTGCGACAAGGGGGGAACGTGACCGTGGCGCAGCCTGATGTCACCGTGGTCATCGGGGCGTACGAGGCGATGCCGTATCTGGTCGAGTGCCTCGCCTCGCTGGAGGCACAAACCATCGACCCGGAGCGCATCGAGGTCATCGCCGTCGACGACGGCTCGACGGACGGCACGGGGGAGTGCCTGGAGGAGTTCGCGGGCCGTGCGCCCATGCCGGTCACCGTGATCCGGCAGGCGAACTCGGGCGGTCCCAGCGGCCCGCGCAACATCGGCCTGGGCAAGGCCACCGGGCGGTACGTCTTCTTCCTGGACGCCGACGACCGGCTGGGCCACGAGGCCCTGCAGCGGATGGTCGCCATGGCCGACCGGGCCGGCACCGACGTGGTCCTCGGCCGGGTCGAAGGCGTCAACCGGGGCGCCCCGAAGTCCATGTGGGGCCGCACACTGGAGCGTACGGACGTCCACTCCTCCAACATCAAGTACACGCTCAGCGCGCAGAAGCTGTTCCGCCGCGAGTTACTCGTCCGGCACGGCATACGGTTCGACGAGTCGCTGTTCACCGGTGAGGACGCGCTGTTCACCATGGAGGCGTACCTCAGGGCGAACGGCGTTTCCGTGATCGCCGATTACACCTGCTACTACCTGGTGGGCCGTGACGACGGCAAGCACGTGACCAAGAGCGGGAGTTACACCCTGCGCTTCGACTCGGCCCGCCGCCTGACGGACCTGATCGCCGACCTCGTCCCCGAGGGCCCCCGGCGCGACCGGCTCATGTTGCGGCCCTTGACCGTCACCCTGCTCCCACAGTTCGGCCCCCGCTTCCTCAAGGACAGCGACCGGGTGCGGCGGCACAAGCTGGAGCTGGCGAAGCCCCTGATGGACGCCCACTGGAGCGACGACGTCGCCCGGCACCTGAAGGTCGAGGAACGGCTGAGGCTGCACCTGGTGGCCGAACAGCGGCTCGAACTCCTCCTCGACGCGGTGAAGTTCACGGCGGCGAGGAAGCAAGCGCCGGCCCTGCTGGCGCGGCGGGGCCGACGCGTCTACCTCGTGTATCCGCACTTCCGTGACCGTGCGGCGGGCATCCCCGACTCCGTCTACCTCGCCTCGTCCCGGGAGGCCCGCGCCTTCCCCGGCTACCGCGAGGGCGGCCCGGCCACCGTCCTGCGCCGCGCCGCCCACCGGGCCCGCCACCTGCTGACCTCGCCCGGGAGGCCCGCCCCGGAGCCGAAGACCCCGACGGCGGCATGACACCGCCCTGGGACCTGTCCGGTGGGTCATGCCGCAGACGCGGGGCCTGGCGCGCCCCCCCGAGCTCTTCGAGCAGGGGGACCCCCATGAGCGGGAGGGGCCCCATCGCTCCTGCCCACCCGCGCCGATGAGGCACCGTTGATTTCCTGCGCCCTGGTCCGCCGGACAGGCCCTACCCCTGACCGCCCCGGGCTCCGGTGTCGGCTCCGGCTCCGGGGCCGGCTCCCGGGTGGGTTTCGGGGTTCTGGCGTGGGGCGGGGAGCAGGGCCTCCGGGAGGAGAGGGGACACACGCGTCCTGTGGTGCAGCGCGGCCGTGGACAGGGCGCGCAGGGCCGCGTTGCAGCGGTCCTGGGCCGTCGGCTCGTCGGGGCCCAGCAGCCTCAGTTTCAACTCCGCGCGGGCATCCGCCCGTTCGTCCTTCTCCGGATGCCGGACCGACTCCAGCAGGGCCGGCACCCCGCCCGCGTCCGGCGTCAGTACGGTCGCCGCCGCCACCGTCGGGAACTCCGCTCGGAACGCCTCCTCGGACAGCCCGCCGGTGTTCGCCACCGCGTACGGCTTGCCGCTGGCCAGGAAATCGCTGATGACGCTCGACACATCGCTGATCAGCAGGTCGGCGACGTCGAAGCAGGCGTACAGGGCGGGCCGTACGCCGGTGACGATCTGGTGCTCCCCCTCCGGCAGCGACGCCCAGTACGCCTCCTCCCAGGCCGCCGTGGCCCTCCTCACCGCCTCGGCCCGGCCCGGCGGCGGGGCGGACTGCGCCAGCATCCGCTCGACCTGGTCGGCACTCGGGCGGACGTCGGCCGCCGTGAGCCGGTCCAGCTCCGCGGTGAGCCGGTCCAGTTCCGAGGTGGAACGCGTGGGCCGGGCGGCTCCCGCGGACCGTTCCCGGTTCGCCGCCCGGATCAGCTCCCGGACGCGCCGGTCGGCGGCGCCCGTCCGCGGATCCACCGAGCCGGTCAGCGGGTGCGGCTTGTACAGCAGCCGTACGCCCGGGTCCGCGAGCAGCGCCCGTACGATGTTCTCCCCGGCCGCGAGCACCGAGGTGTTGCCCGGGTTGCCGTCCCAGCCCTCCCAGGTCGGCGCGTACAGCACCGTGGTGTACGGACCGGCCGGTGGGCCCGCGTACGGGCGCACGGCGTCCAGCTGGGGACGGCCGATCTCCACCACGTCCTTGTCCTCGACCCCCACCTCGGCCCGCGCGTACCGCTCACGTGCCTCGGGACCGGCCACCCACACCTCGTCGTAGGCCTTCGCGTACGGATTGCAGGACGACAGCTTGTCGCTCTCGCCGTGGTTGACGAAGGCGTGCTTGATCGTGGGGATGCGCAGCACCTGCGAGGTCTTGCCGGAGTTCGACGGGTGGATGAGGACCCGCAGTGAGGAGCGCTCGAGCCGCATCAGGGTGGACACCTTCGGCAGGCACACGACCGGGATGTCGGTCGCCGCGATCTTCGCCACCATGAACCGCTCGCGCAGGACGATCACCGGCCGGCCGTCGAGCCTGCTCATCGTCTCCAGCCACATGTTCGCCTGGTAGGCGGAGGAGACCCCGCCGGAGAAGTACAGGCCGACCGTGGGCCGGTAGTCGGCCAGCCAGGCGTCGAACCAGTCGAGTACCTCCTGTTCGCCCGCCGGGCGCCGGGAGGGCAGCAGGCGCAGCAGCAGTGCGCCCAGGCCCGCCGCCGCGAGTGCCAGCGACAGCGCGATCCCGGTCACCGCGGGCAGGGGGGTCCGGGTCACCGCCGTCGAGGCCAGGCCGGCCGTCGTGGGCAGGCCGAGGAGCAGCAGCCGGTGGCCGGGGTGGCGCAGCAGCGCGGCCGGGGCGCGGGTCAGGCGCAGGGCCGAGGCGTCGATGTTCCGGGTCACCACGGGCAGCGTGCGGGTGCGGCGGACCAGCACGGACACCGCCTGGATCGCGCAGTGCAGCGCGTAGAAGGCGAGCAGGCCGGCGACGAGCCACGCGTACTGCGACTCCCGGTCGTTCTCCCCGAGTCGCAGCAGACCCACCACCAGGAGCAGATCCCGCAGTACGTGGCGGACGGTGATGTCCGCGTGCGACTTGGCCAGCAGTGACAGCGTGCCGGGCTGCCACCGGTACAGCACGCCCTCGACCGCCAGGCAGACGGCGGTCGAGGCGAGCAGCAGCGGGATGTTCGGGAGCAGGGCCGCCGCGGCCTGCGCCACGAGGGCGCCGACCAGCACGGCCGCCGCCGTCACCTTGGCGACGGCCGGGCCGCCGGGCGGACGCCCGGAGGCGGGGCCGGGGGTGCGGGGCGAGGCACGGTGTGGGCGGATCCCCGCCGGGAACCGCCGGCGGGACAGGGACAGGGGCACGCGGTCACTCCAAAGCGCGTCGCGGAGACGGACGCACGGGTTAACGCGTACCGACGTCCGGACGACACGCGCGTGTCCACTAAGGGTGGAGTGACCGTTGGACGTACGAGCCCGTCCGGCGGGATCCGCCGGACGGGCTCCAAGGGCGGCCCGGGTGGTTTTCCCGGGCCGCCGCCGTCAGTTCCGCCCGCCCTGCAGGGCTCGGCGCAGGGGGCGGCCCACCACCCGGCGGGCCCTGCGGTACACCGAGCCGGACGCGGGGGCGACCACGGTGGTCTTCCCGGCGGTCTTGGCCCCGGTCTTCGCCCTGGCCTTGACGCCGGCCAGCTCCTTCTTCAACTTGGCGTTGTCCGCGGTCAGTTGGCTGACCCGGGTGTGCAGCCAGCCGAAACGCGCGATGAGCGCGGCCGGGTCGGTGTCGAGCCACGGGCGGACGCCGCCGGGGAAGTCCAGCGAGCGCATCCGCTCCTCGTGGGCCGCGCCGCCGTCGCCGTGCGAGAACGTGTTGTCCAGCCCGTTGCGGTCCAGGAACGAGGTGAACCGCTCGAACCGCTCGTGGTGGTTGCCGGTCAGCCCGCTGAGGTCGGTCTCCTCGTACAGCCGCGCCGGGTCGGTTTCCTCGGGGGCCCCGGAGAGCTTGTCGAGCGTGCGGTGCGGGATCTCGAAGTAGCGGCACAGCTCCAGCGTGCGCGAGTCCGAGCAGAGCACGGTCGCGGGCGTACCGGCGAGCAGCGCCGCGATGTTGCCGTGGATGCGGGAACCGAAGGAGAAGTCGAAGTCCCGCAGATCATCGATCCAGGTCACCGGGTCGATGTAGACGCGGACCTTGTCCTCCCGGTACATCGGGTGGTCGGGATGCGTCGGCATCCCGGTGACCTTCCCGTTCGGGTCGGACAGGTCCCGCCAGTGCAACTGCAGTGCGTCGCTGAGGTTCTGGCCTATGAACCGCAGGTTCGGGTAGCGGGCGTGGGCCCGGGTGATGACCTGGCCCAGCCCCTGGCTGCGCACCGCGCTGTGCGAGCCGTTGATCGCGATCCGGGAGTCGGCGGTCAGCTCCTGCGTCCGCTTCTGTACCGCGAGTTCCTTGCCGTACATGAACAGCGAGGGACAGCCGATGACCTCGACGTCCTTGAAACCGAGGTCGTTGAGGTACTTCTCGGTGAACTCGCCGCGCACACCGATCGAGGCGCTGCGGTCCAGCACGGCGGAGACGAACTCGCGTACCGCGGGCTCCATCGGCTTCAGCCGCGCCGGGTCGTAGTCGAGCCCCGTCTGCGCGCCGACGCCGACGACGACCACGGGAATCTTCAACTGGCTGATGAGCCGGGTCAGTCGGCGCAGGCTTGCCTCGAACGACGGCCGGAAGGCATTGGCGAGCGGCACGACGAACGCGTCGTACTCCTCGTTGATGCGGCCCGGAGGGGTGCCGTCGGTTCGGATGCCGTTGGACACCACCGTGGTCCGCGGCGTCTCGAGGATCTTGTGCGTGGCGTCGCTGAAGATCAGGTTGCCTGCGTTGCTGGCGAAGACGTCGCGATGGAGGGCCTCCTCCACCGGCACGACGTCGTAGGGGCTCTTCCCCGATCTGAGGAGGATGCGCTGTATGCGGCGAGCGTTGGGTGACACGCCGTTCACAATATGTTTCCGGAAGCTTTAATTTCTACGGGCAACCAAAGCAACCTTTTTCACATCGGCGCTCCGTGAGGGAGCGGTTACGCGGGGGTGTCCGGAACCTGGACCGGCAGGCGTGCCCCGCCCCGTCTCGCGTAGATTGCCGAACGGGCCCCATGGCCGGCACGGGACGGGCCCCATGGCCGACACGAGGGGACGGAACACCAGGTGGCACGGGCAAGGCAGGCCGTGGGCGAGGCCCGCAGGATCGTCGTCAAGGTCGGATCCTCCTCGTTGACCACCGCGGCGGGCGGTCTGGACGCCGACCGGGTCGACGCACTCGTCGACGTGCTCGCCAAAGTGCGGTCCGGAGGGGAGCGCGAACTCGTCCTCGTCTCCTCCGGTGCCATCGCCGCCGGCCTCGCCCCGCTGGGCCTCGCCCGGCGCCCCAGGGACCTCGCCCGCCAGCAGGCCGCCGCCAGCGTCGGCCAGGGCCTGCTGGTGGCCCGCTACACGGCCTCCTTCGCCCGCTACGGCGTCCGCGTCGGCCAGGTGCTGCTGACCTCCGACGACATGAGCCGCCGCGCTCACCACCGCAACGCCTCCCGCACCCTGGACAAGCTGCTCGCGATGGGCGCCTTCCCGGTCGTCAACGAGAACGACACCGTCGCCACCGACGAGATCCGCTTCGGCGACAACGACCGCCTCGCCGCCCTCGTCGCCCACCTGGTCCACGCCGATCTGCTCGTCCTGCTGTCCGACGTGGACGGCGTGTACGACGGCGACCCCGCGCGGCCCGGCACCTCGCGGATCGCCGAGGTGTGGGGTCCCGAGGACCTCGCCCACGTCGACATCGGCAGCGCGGGGAAGGCCGGTGTCGGCACCGGCGGCATGGTCACCAAGGTCGAGGCCGCCCGGATCGCCGCCGCCGCGGGCGTCCCGGTCGTGCTGACCAGCGCCGTCCACGCGGGCGACGCCCTCGCCGGCGCGGACACCGGAACGTACTTCCACCCCACCGGCCGGCGCTCCGCCGACCGGCTGCTCTGGCTCCAGCACGCGTCCACCCCGCAGGGCGCGCTCACCCTCGACGACGGCGCGGTGCGCGCGGTCGTGGAGCGCCGCATGTCGCTGCTGCCGGCCGGGATCGCGGGCGTCGAGGGCGAGTTCAGCGCGGGTGACCCGGTCGAGCTGCGGGACCGCGCGGGACGGCCGGTGGCCCGCGGCCTGGTCAACTTCGACGCCAAGGAGATCCCCCGGCTGATCGGCCGTTCCACCCACGATCTCGCCCGCGATCTCGGACCCGCGTACGAGCGCGAGGTCGTACACAGGGACGATCTGGTGGTCCTGCACCCGTAATGTCCCGTATCGTCCGCCCCTCGCGGTGGACGTTCCGCAAAACCGCCCCATGACGCCCGGCGGCCTGCTCAACTTTCCTCCAGGGACACATCCGCCCGGCCCGAGAGCCGGCCTGTGCGTGAAGGAGGCCGTCGTGAGACGAGTACGCCCTGGGACGACGGCGTCCCGCGGTGGTGCCGGCTCCCGGGCGGCCGGCGAGGAGCGCGCCCTGACCAGCGTCGCGGCGGGAGACCGGTTCCAGGGCGGCGAGCACCGGGACCTCCCCCGCCTGTGGCACGTCACCCTCAGCGTCTCCGGCAGCCGGGCCCCGGTCGCCGAGGTCCGCCGAGCCCTGGAGCAGCTCGCCCACGACCACCCCTTCCTGCTGACCAGCCGGTACGCCGACGACCACGCGGAGATCCGTTACTGGGAGGAGGCCCGGGACCTGCACGACGCGGCCGCCGTGGCGCTGCGGCTGTGGGGCGAGCACCGGCAGACCGCGGGCCTGCCGCCCTGGGAGATCGTCGGCCTGGAGGTCATCGACCGGGCCACCTACCACCAGCGCATCGCCGCGGGCCACGGCCCGGCCCCGGCGACCCCGGTGGGGGTACACCCGTTCTGAACCCGACCACGCACCGCAGCCGCTCATGACGATCACGCGCCGCAACCGTCAAGGGGGCGACCGCCACGGTGCGCCACCACGTCCGCGAGAGCGGCGCCGGTTCAGGCGCAGAGGGGCGACTGCCCCGCCCCGACCCTCTCCGGCCGCATTATCCTTCCCCCCATGACCACGCTTTCGCCTTATGACTCGATGTCCCCGGTCAACCAGGCCGCCTACCGGGCCAAGGGCGCCGCCGCCACCCTCGCGCCGTTGCCGCGTGCCGCCAAGGACGACGCGCTGCTCGCCATCGCGGACGCGCTGGAGGTCCGGGCGGGCGAGATCGTCGAGGCCAACGCCCAGGACGTGGCCAAGGCACGCGAGGCGGGCATCGGCGAGGGCATGATCGACCGGCTCACCCTCACCCCGGAGCGGGTGCGCGCGATCGCCTCGGACGTACGGGACGTGGCCGCGCTGCCCGACCCGGTCGGCGAGGTCGTCCGCGGCTCCACCCTGCCCAACGGCATCGACCTGCGGCAGGTCCGGGTCCCGCTCGGCGTCGTCGGGATCGTCTACGAGGGCCGCCCCAACGTCACGGTCGACGCCGCCGCCCTGTGCCTGAAGTCCGGCAACGCGGTCCTGCTGCGCGGCTCGTCCTCCGCGTACCGGTCGAACACCGCACTGGTGCGGGTGCTGCGCGACGCGGTGGGCGGCGCCGGGCTGCCCGCCGACGCCGTGCAGATGGTGCCCGGTGAGAGCCGGGACAGCGTGCGCGAGCTGATGCGCGCCCGCGGCCTGGTCGACGTGCTCATCCCGCGCGGCGGCGCCTCCCTGATCAACACGATCGTCCAGGAGTCGATCGTCCCGGTCATCGAGACCGGCACCGGCAACTGCCACCTCTACGTCGACGCCGGCGCCGACATCGAGACCGCCGTGGAGATCCTGGTCAACTCCAAGGCCCAGCGGGTCGGCGTCTGCAACGCCGCCGAGACCCTCCTGGTCCACCAGGACATCGCCCCCGTGTTCCTGCCGCGCGCCCTGGACGCCCTGGCGGACGCAGGGGTCACCGTGCACGCCGACGAGCGGGTGATGGCGTACGCCAAGGACTCCGAGGCGACCGTGGTGGAAGCCACCACGGAGGACTGGGAGACCGAGTACCTCTCCTACGACATCGCCGCGGCGGTCGTCGACTCCCTGGACCGGGCCGTGGAGCACATCCGGTTGTGGACCTCCGGTCACACCGAGGCCATCGTCACCACCTCGCAGCAGGCCGCCCGCCGGTTCACCCAGTTGGTGGATTCCACCACCGTCGCCGTCAACGCCTCCACCCGGTTCACCGACGGCGGTCAGTTCGGCTTCGGCGCGGAGATCGGCATCTCCACGCAGAAGCTGCACGCCCGGGGGCCGATGGGCCTGCCGGAGCTGACCAGCACCAAGTACATCGTGACCGGCGACGGACACGTCCGCCGCTGAACCACGGCCGCTCGGGCAGACGGATGAATTTCCATACCGTCTGCCCAAATTGACCCCTCAGGTCTACTCTGGAGATGTGCCGGAGGACGTGGGGGGCATGCCGTTCCCTGACGGCGGGGAGCCCGACGACGACCACGACCGCGGAGTGTCGGACGACGCGTTCGACTCCGTGGTCTTCGACGAGGCGTTCATCGGTGCGGCCGTGGTCCACGAGCCGACCGCCGTCGAGCGCCTCCTGGCGGCCGCCCAGGCCAGAGCCGAGGCGTCCGAGGCCGAGGCCCGCCGCACCCGCTCGAAGACCGAGCGGTACGACGAGGGGTACGCAGACGGGTACGGCGGATACGACCGCCACCGCCGCGGTGACGCCTTCGGCGACGTGGACGGCGACTTCGACGACCCCGATGTGCTGGAGGACGGGTACGGCTCCCCGGGGCCGTACGGCAGACAGGTCCGCTGGCACCGCCCGGTCGCCTGGATGCTCGCCCTCGTGATGGGCATCGGCATGGTGGCGCTCGCCTTCTCGGCCGTCTACCGGGGGGCCTCCTCCAACCGTCAGGACCCGGCTCCGACGCCCGCCTCGACCGGCCCGGAACAGGGCGGCGGCGTGACACCGTCCGCCTCCGCCGACTTCTCCCGGCCGACCGTCCCGGTGATCCCGCCCAGCCCCTGACAGCGGAGGTCGGGCCTGGTGAGAACCTGTCAGAACTTGCCGTGGGGCAGGGCGTTTACGGGGACTCCCCGCGACCTACTCTGAAGATATGGCAGGGCCAGCGGACCCCCCTGGAGGGACTCCTGAGGGTGCCCCCTCGGGCGGCGAGGACGAGTACCGGTCCGTCGTCTTCGACGAGTCCTTCGTCCGCGCTGCCCGCCTCCAGGAGTTCTCCGCCGAGGAGCGCATCACCGACCACGCCCCCGCGGTACGCCGCCGTCCGCGGCGCCGCCGGGGCCTGTCCCGGCAGGCGCTGATGCTCGTGGTCCTGATCGCCCTGGCCTTCGGCACCGCGGTCTACATGGGTGTACAGCACCCCTACCGGGCGGCCACCGCCGGGGAGACGGTCGAACCCCTGCGCATGACCGTGCTCCCGCTCGAGCCCGAGGGCAAGGTGCCCGGCACCACCAGCGCCGAACGGTTGTACGCCAGGAGTCCGGCGGCGCAGTTCCGCGTCGGTGCCGAGGGGGTGCCGCTCCCGGCGTCCCGGCGCACCGCGCACTTCTCGGACGGGCAGGTCGTGACCGCGCTGGTCACCGCGAAGGACTACATCGTCCGGTCCGCGCTCGATCCCGCGGTGCTCACCGGCGGGGAGACCCACTCGGTACGTGTCCTGCTCGACGCCGACCAGCAGGAGCAGTTCGACCGGAGCTTCACGCGGCCGGCCGCCGACGGGCGGCACGCGCCCACCGGATGGCTCGTCCGCTTCGACCCCTCCCGCGCGGAGCTGGCCGACCGCAGGATCCGCGTCCAGGGCACCCTGCAGGCAGCCGAGACCGACCCCTCCACCCTCGAGGTCACCGCGGACCACACCTCCGTGTACGCGCTGCGGCCGGCCGGTGCGGGGAAGGGCGCGGAGGTGTCGCTGTTCACGGTCCGGCGCGAGCTGCACTTCCGCTTCGACCGCGAGGACCTGCGCCTGCACCAGGCGCAGGTCACCGTCTCGTACGTCCAGGCCGGCCCGCTCTCCTGTGCCGAGGACTCGGCCGGCCGGCTGCGCCCCCTGCTGGCGGGCGCCACGGCCAAGGAGGGCGGCCCCGCCGGCACCGACCCCTACGCCGTGGGCGGCACCGCGGCCCTGTGCGGCTCGCTGGCGGCGGGGGCGCAGCCCAGGCTGTGACGCGCGCGACGCCCCCGTGGCCCCGCGGCCGCCCCCGCCGTGGCTCCTGCGCCTCAGGTGTGCCTCACGTGCCGTCGCGCGGCGGGCGGTCGTCCCCGGAACCGGAGTCCGGGCCGGAGCCCGGCGAGGCACCCGGCCCCTGCGAGGGCTTCGATCCCGAGGATCCCGACGGCCCCGACGACGTGAAGCCGCCGAAACCGCGGCGGACCCGGCCGCCCAGATCACCGGCGCCGCCCGCGATGTCGCTGACCAGCTTCATCAACGGATCCTTGGAGTTCTTCACGTCACCGACGTAGCTGCTCGCCGACTCGCGCCAGGAGTCCCGTACCGAGGCGTCCTTGTCCTCGTCGCGGCGCGGGTAGTGGCCGTCCATGAGCCGCTGGTGGTCGCGGGACTCCGCCCACTTCTTCAGCTCGGCCGCCCGCACGGTGGTGAACGGGTGGGAGCGGGGCAGCACGTTGAGGATCTTCAGCACGGAGTCGCGCAGATCGCCCCCGGCGTCGTACTCCTCGGCCTGCTCCAGGAACGCGTCGACGTTCATCTCGTGCAGGTGGTTGCCACCGGCGATCTTCATCAGGCCGCGCATCGAGGCCTGGAGGTCCTGGCCGACCAGCAGCCCCGCACGGTCCGCGGACAGCTCCGACTTGCGGAACCACTCGCGCAGCGCCGTCACGATCGCCATGATCGCGACATTGCCCAGCGGAATCCAGGCCACCCGCACCGCGAGGGACGTCAGGAACAGCAGGATGGTCCGGTACACCGAGTGCCCGGACAGCGCGTGCCCGACCTCGTGTCCGACGACGGCCCGCATCTCCTCCTCGTCGAGCAGCTCGACCAGTCCCGTGGTGACCACGATGATCGGCTCGTCCAGGCCGATGCACATCGCGTTCGGCGTCGGGTCCTGGTTCACGTACATCGGCGGGACCTTCTCCAGGTCCAGGATGTAGCAGGCGTCCCGCAGCATGACGTTGAGGTGCGCGAACTGCCGGTCCGAGACGCGCACCGAGTCGGACAGGAAGAGCAGCCGCAGGCTGCGCTCGGGCAGCAGGCCGCTCAGCGCCTTGAAGACCGTGTCGAAACCGGTCAGCTTGCGCAGCGCCACCAGGGCGGAGCGGTCGGCGGGGTGTTCGTACGCACGCGAGGAGATCCCGGGGAAGCGCCTGCGCTGCCTGCTCGGCACGTTCTCGTTCCCGTTGTGCTGGTGGCCGTCGGACATGTGTCCCCCATGTGCGTCTGTGTGACCTTCGCGGTTTCCTTGCCGGTCCTCTGCGCGGTCCCTGTTTCGCCCGCTGCCCGCCCCGGGGCGAAGCCCAGCCTAGGCGGAGACGGCGTGGACCGGCAGACCGGATGTGAGCCGTGCGGCTCCCCGGGAAGGACGGCCCGGGGGGCGGGATGGTTGCCTGCCGGGGCATCCGCCGCGGTGCCCGCCGTGGAGGCCCGGCGCCCGCCCGGGAGGCGCCCGGGAAGGCAGCGGGGCCCGCAACGACGGAGTCGGGGTGATCGTCGGGAAGGTGCCCGCTTACGATGAGCCGAAGTCTTTATCCCGCCCACACGCGATAGGTACTGCCGAAGATGAGCCTCCCCAGCGCCGCTGCCCAGTTGGTCACCCTCGCCGCCGAGGGCGGAGCGAACAGTAGCAACCACGAGAGCCTCAACCCCTACTTTGTCGGCGGCTGCGTCCTGGCCGCCCTGCTGGTCCTGCTGTGGATCACCACCCGCTTCAACCGCGACCGCTAGATCATTCCGGCATGAGCCGCCGGACCGGCCCCGGGCCGTCCGGGGCCGGCCGGAGGGCACACCTGGCCGTCGGGGTCGCCATGTTGGGCCGGTAGGGTCTGCACGCATGGAAGAGCAGGACATGCCTGTCGGTCCGGCGAAGGACACGGGCGGGGAGTCGACCGAGGCGACCACCGAGGTCACGACCGGGTCCGGGGCCGAAGGCACGGCCGCGCGACCGGCGAGCGGCGCCGAGCACCGTCCGGCGCCGCGCCGGGGCGGCGGCACGGTGCGGCCGGGCAAGCGCCGGCTCGGCGTCATGGGCGGCACCTTCGATCCGATCCACCACGGGCACCTGGTGGCGGCCAGCGAGGTCGCCGCGCGGTTCCACCTCGACGAGGTGGTCTTCGTCCCCACCGGGCAGCCGTGGCAGAAGAGCCACCGGGTGGTCTCCGCGGCGGAGGACCGCTATCTGATGACGGTCGTCGCGACCGTCGAGAACCCGCAGTTCTCGGTGAGCCGCATCGACATCGACCGCGGCGGGCCCACCTACACCGTGGACACCCTGCGCGACCTGCGCGCACTCAATCCCGACACGGACCTGTTCTTCATCACCGGCGCCGACGCCCTCGCCCAGATCCTCACCTGGCGGGACAGCGAGGAACTGTTCTCCCTGGCGCACTTCATCGGCGTCACCAGGCCCGGTCACCATCTGACCGACGCGGGCCTGCCCGAGGGGGGCGTGTCGCTCGTCGAGGTCCCCGCCCTGGCCATTTCCTCGACGGACTGCCGTGCGAGGGTCGCCAAGGGGGATCCCGTCTGGTACCTGGTGCCGGACGGGGTCGTGCGCTACATCGCCAAGCGCGAGCTGTACCGCGGAGAGTGAGCCGAGAGGGGCACCGGTGAACGACCGATACGAGGCGGGATACGGCGACGGCGGGGACGACCCGTACGGGCTCGTCGGCTACGACGAGTACGGACGGCCCGTCTACCGTCAGGACCAGGCCCAGCAGGCCCCGCGGCAGCCGTACGACCCGTACGGGCAGCAGGAGCAGTACCAGCAGTACCAGGGCCAAGACCAGTACGGGGACGGACAGGGACAGCAGGGCTACGGCTACGACCCGTACGCCACGGGCGGCCCGCAGCAGTCCCAGCCGCCGTACGACCCCTACGGGGCCCAGGACACCCCCGCCCCCGGCGCCTACGACTCGTACGACCCCTACGGCACCCCGCAGAGCGGTGGGACGACACCGTCGTACGACCCCTACGGGGACTCCTACGGGCAGACCGCGCACGGCGGCACCGGCGGGCAGCCCCGGGTCGCCGAACACACCGCGCAGACCGCGCACATCCCGCACCAGCCCGGTCCCGCCGACGACGAGACCGACCGGACCGACGACCGGACCGGCCCCGCCGACCTCCCCGCCGACTCCGAGGCGCCCGAACCGGATTACCGCACCGAGCAGTTCGCCTTCGTCGAGGAACCGGACGGTGACTCCGAGGACGTCATCGACTGGCTGAAGTTCACCGAGAACCGCACCGAGCGCCGCGAGGAGGCCAAGCGCCGCGCCCGCAGCCGGATCGTCGCCCTCGTCGTGGTCTTCGCCCTGGTCGCGGCCGGCGGCGTCGGCTACCTCTGGTACGCCGGGAAGCTGCCCGGCACCGGCTCCGACGCCGGTACCGGCACCACGGCGGCCGCGGGCGCCCAGAAGCGGGACGTCATCGTCGTCCACCTGCACGACACCAAGGGCGGAGGCACCGCCACCGCGCTGCTCGTCGACAACACCACCACCAAGCAGGGCACCACCGTCCTGCTGCCCAACTCCCTGGCCCTCGCCGCCGAGGACGGCACCACCACCACGCTCGCCAAGTCGGTCGAGGACGATGGTTCCGGCGGGACCCGGACCGCGCTCGACACGGCCCTCGGCACCGACATCGAGGGCACCTGGCGGCTGGACACGCCCTATCTGCAGAACCTCGTCGACCTGGTCGGCAACATCGACATCGACACCGACGCCGACGTGCCGGACCCGGGCGCCAAGAAGAAGGGCGAGGCCCCTCTCGTCAAGAAGGGGAAGAGCCAGACCCTCTCCGGCAAGATGGCCGTCGCCTACGCCACCCACCGAGGCTCCGGTGAGGCGCAGGACGCCCAGCTGGAGCGGTTCGGGCAGGTCATGCAGGGGGTGCTGCGGAAGATGACCTCCGACGCGGGCGCCGCGACGACCACCGTCCAGACCCTGGGGCAGATCATCGAGCCGCCCCTGACCGACAAGGACCTCGGCTCCTTCCTCGCCCGGCTCGCCGACCTCGCCAAGGGCGGCGACCACAGGACCGCGCTGCTGCCCGTGCAGGAGGACGGCACGCTCACCGCCGAGACGAGCGACAGCGTGGTCAAGGAGGTGCTCGGCGGCACGGCGAAGAGCCCCGACAAGGACGCCGCGGTCAGCGTCTCGGTGCGCAACGCCACCGGTGTGGAGGACAACACCGAGAAGGCCCGCGTGGTGCTCCTCAACGGCGGCTTCACCTTCCTGAAGGGCGGCACGGCCACCGCGGAGGCGACCTCCGAGGTCGTCTACGCCGACGCCGCCGACAAGGAGAACGCCGAGGAGGTGGCCAAGACCCTGGGACTGCCCGCCTCCTCCGTCGCCAAGGGCGAGGTCTCCGGGAACGCCAGGGTCTCGGTGCTCCTCGGCCAGGACTACGAGCCCGGCAGCTGACCGGGCGGGGGCGCCACCGGCGCCCCCGCCCGGGCGCGCCCCCGAAACGCGTGGGGCGCGCCCGGCGGTCCGTGAGACCCTTGGAGGCAACCGACCTCCGAGCGAAAGCCTTGCAGTGACCGCAACCGACCGTTCCATCGAGCTCGTCACCGCCGCCGCCCAGGCGGCCGCCGACAAGCTCGCGCACGACATCGTCGCCTACGACGTCAGTGACGTGCTGTCCATCACCGACGCCTTCCTGCTGGCCTCCGCGCCCAACGACCGCCAGGTCAAGTCGATCGTCGACGAGATCGAGGAGCGGCTCAGCAAGGAGCTCGGCGCCAAGCCGGTGCGCCGCGAGGGCGACCGCGAGGCCCGCTGGGTCCTGCTCGACTACGTCGACATCGTCGTCCACGTCCAGCACAGCGAGGAGCGGGTCTTCTACGCCCTGGAGCGGCTGTGGAAGGACTGCCCCGAGCTGGAGCTGCCCGCGGACGCCGTGGCGACCCGCGGCAAGGCCGCGGAGCACGCCCGCCAGCTGGAGGCCGAGGAGGCCGCCGCGCAGACCGCGGAGCCGGGTGGTGAGTGGCGGTGAGCGCCTCCGGTGAGGTGTCCGGGTCCGGTCGCCGGGGCCGCCGCATCATCCTGTGGCGCCACGGCCAGACCTCCTGGAACGTGGAGCGCCGCTTCCAGGGCAGCACCGACGTGGAGCTCACCGAGACCGGCGTCGCCCAGGCCCGCCGGGCCGCGCGCCTCCTCGCGGGCCTCGAACCGGACGCGATCATCGCCTCCGACCTGAAGCGGGCCGCGCGCACCGCCGCGGAACTCGCCGCGCTCACCGGTCTGGAGCCGGTCCACGACGAGGCCCTGCGGGAGACCTACGCGGGCGTCTGGCAGGGCCTGACGCACGACGAGATCATCGCCAGGTACGGCGACGAGTACACCGCGTGGAAGCGCGGCGAGCCGGTGCGCAGGGGCGGCGGCGAACTGGAGACCGAGGTCGCCGACCGCGCCGCCCCCGTGGTGCTCCGGCACACCGAGAAGCTCCCGGACGACGGCACGCTCGTGGTGGTCAGCCACGGCGGCACGATCCGCACCACCATCGGCCGGCTGCTCGGGCTGGACCCGCGCAACTGGGAGGGTCTCGGCGGGCTCACCAACTGCTGCTGGTCCGTCCTCGGCGAGGGTGCCCGCGGCTGGCGGCTGCTGGAGCACAACGCCGGCACCCTGCCGGAGCCGGTGCTCGGCGACGACGACTGACCGACGGACGACCGGCCGACGGACGACCGGCCGGGGACCGGATTTCACTTTCCGGCAGGTCGCAGGCTAAAGTTCTTCTTGTTCGCCCGCCGAGCGGGAAGAACACCCGGGGCTATAGCTCAGTTGGTAGAGCGCCTGCATGGCATGCAGGAGGTCAGGAGTTCAATTCTCCTTAGCTCCACAGATGGGGTGCTGGATCGATAGGTCCACCGCTTCACATGACGAAGATCCCGTCCTCAGTGCGAGGGCGGGTTTTTTCGTTGTCCCTGGTTGAGCACTCCGGGGCCGACGGTCGTATACCTCCACGAGGCGCCGATCCGTGTCCCGAACGGTACCCGGGCGTCGCTGACCGCGATGGCCCGGTCGTGGCAGAATCAAACGGCCGGAAGGGGGCGCGGCCCGACGGGAGGGAGTTGTGATGCCTGCGAGCATCCACGGGGAGGTCGACCACCTCCTCGGCGGGGTGTCGACACGACGGACCTCGACCCGCCACCGCTGCCCTTCCCGCGGCTTCGCGCACGTGGCCCGAGCCTTCGACGTCCTGGGCGTCCTCGGCGGCAACGACGGTGTCTCCGACGCGTGTACGGCCTGCGGCCACAGCTGGAGCTGAGTGATGGGTGCGCACAGGCGAAGGTGTGACTGGTGCGGCAGCGGGAGGCCGATCGTCCGGGACATGGAACCGGTCCATCCCGACTACCAGTACTGGTGCGAGGAGTGCGCGCGGGCGCTGATCATAAAGGGCGACCCGATCGAGACGTACCGCGAACTCGAGGGTGAACCGATCTACGGCCGGCTCCTGGAGGAGCACTGCACGCTCAAGCGCTTCTATTCGTTCGTGACCGCGTGACAATGCGGACGGAACCGGGCGCAACGGAATCGATTTGGTGTTGGGCCCCGATGACCGTGTAAAGTTGGCGTCGCCGCCGGGGAAACCGGGCGGGAGCAGGACCTGGGGCTATAGCTCAGTTGGTAGAGCGCCTGCATGGCATGCAGGAGGTCAGGAGTTCAATTCTCCTTAGCTCCACAGCAGTCGAGGGCGGATCATCCGAAGGGATGGTCCGCCCTCGACGCGTTGTGGGGACGGTGGGCCGTGGGGACGGTGTGCGGCGGCTCGGAGAGTGGCCCGTGCGGGTCACCCCGAGGGGTGACCCGCACGGGCCTGTCTCAGCGGCCCAGTGCGCGCCGGCCGCGTCCCTGGGAGAGGACCGGCAGATTGCGGGAGGGTGCCTTGGACGAAGCCCCCTCCTCGATGCGCAGGGCCAGTGCCGGGCAGCGGCGCACCGCGCGCAGCGCCTTGTCCTCGGCGCGGCGCGGCACCTGGGCCTGAGCGACCGTCGGGAAGCCGTCCGCGCCGAGCTGGAAGACCTCCGGGAGGAGGTCCGCGCACAGCCCGTGGCCCCGGCACAGCGTCCAGTCGACGAAGATCTTCTGGCGGCTGGGGCCGTTCTCCTCGCCGCCGCCGCCCGGGATGCCCGTAGGGGTCTGGCCGCCCTCGAAGAGCGGCAGGACGCCCTCCACGGGCCGCCCGCAGCCGTTGCCCATGACGTGGGCGGTGAGGTCGTCGGTGAACGCCTTGATGGTCGACTCCAGGAACATCGCGGAGCCGTCCGGATGCGAACACGCGCCGCGCCGCTTCACGTTCTTGGCGACCTGCTTGACCGCCTCCAGGGCGGCCGGTCCGCCGCCGTTGAGGATGTCCTCCAGGCCGCGCGCGGCGGCCGGCAGGCCCAGGTAGCACGGGCCGCACTGGTTGGCGCTCTCCTCGGCCAGCCACTTCGCCACCATCAGCGACTCGCCCAGCGGGCAGGTGTTCTGACTGATCGGCAGGATCGCCCCCGCACCGAGGGCGCCGCCCACCGCGTCCAGGGAGTTGCGGGAGACGATCGCCTCGTTGACGGTCGCCGCGTCGATCCACTTGCCGTGGTAGCCGCCGGTCAGCACGCCCTGCGGCACCGGTGGCGCACCGGCGAGCTGCAGGACGTAGCGCAGCGGTACGCCCGTCGGGACCTCGACCACCATGGGGCGGGCGACCGCCCCGGACACCGTGAGCATGACGGTGCCCGGTTCGTCGTACAGGCCGGTGTTGCCGTAGCGCTCCGGGCCGATGCGGGCGGCGATGGCGAGCTGGGCGAACGTCTCGGCGTTGGACAGCAGGGTGGGCGCACCGCCGACGCCGTTCTTCGAGGCGCTGGTCTTGCGGCCCGGCGGGATCGCCGGACCGCCGTCGATGGAGCGGATCAGTGAGGCCGCGGCGCCCGTGACCATCCGCACCGGGTTGCGCTGCACACGGGCGCGCAGCACGGACCGGCGCCCGTTGTTGAGGCCGCGTTCGGCCAGCGCGGCCTCCATGGAGCGCTGGGTGGACTCCCGGGTGACCCCCACCACGAGCGTGCGGGCACCCATGGCCTCGGCGCACAGCAGCGCGCCGTCCAGGATGAGATGCGGAGCACGGTTGATCAGCACCGTGTCCTTGCGGCAGGCCGGTTCGTCCTCGCTGCCGTTGACGACGACGACCGGCCGGACGCCGCGCTTGATCGCCGTTTCGGCGACCGAGCGCAGCTTCTTGTGGAAGGGGAAGCCCGCGCCGCCGCGGCCCCTGAGGTTGATGCGTTCAGCCAGCTGGGCGAGCTGTTCGCCACCCAGGGGTTCGAGCGGCCCGTGCACCTTGAGGTGCATGGGGAGATCGAGCCGGTCGACAAGGTCGAAGCCCGACGTGAGCTGGGGAAGTCCGACGACGCGGACTTCGGGTACGTCGGGCAGAGCCTCGTTCACCTGACCTCCTTCGAGGATGCTCCGGCCTTCAGACCGGGGCGGGAGTACTGCCCGCTTGCGGAGGAGATTCGAACCCTTGCGGAGCAAGGCGAGAACGGCGTTCCGCCTCTACGGCGGCATACCGTCCATGTGATCGGGTAAAGGGCCTGCCGTGCGGTGCGGGGACCGAGCGGGCACACCGTGTCGATCGGGAACCGGGACGGCACACCCGAGCTTCGCTCGACGCACCGGGCAGGTTCCGTCCCGGCTGGTGTTGAGGGAGCAGGACCTCTCAGGTCGTTGGCCTGCGAGGCGTCCTGAGCCGGGAATCCCCCTGCTTCAGCTGGGGGAGGGTTCAATTGAAGCCTCCGGAAGGCGTGTTCCAAGGTTCGGCCGAACCCGGTGCGTCGAAGTCGTACGACGCACCGGGGGATGGATCAGGGGCGGGACCGCTGTTGTACGTGTCACTCGGGTTGTACGTGCCGTAGAGGGGGTTCGACTCACCGGTGTCGCGCACATCACTCGCGCCGTAGCCCGGTGCGGTCGAATTGTCGTAGGCCGGGATGTTGTATCCGGTGTCCTGGAGCGGGTCGTAGGCCGACGGCGGGGCCTCGCCGACCGGTGGCGGGGAGGGGATGGGCCAGTTGCCCGAGGTGCTGGAGGGGCCGTCCACGCGTGCCGCGTCCATGAGGGGTGCGTCCACGGGAGGGGCGTCCACGCGCGGGACGGCCTGCGTGGGCTGCATGTCCAGGGGCAGTTCCATGCGGGCGGTCTGGTCGGCGTAGAGGGGCTGCTGCGGCTGGGACGGGACGGACGGGGGTGAGACCGCGCGGTAGGCGGCCGCGAAGCCGTTCGCGGGCTCCGGGGCCGGTGCGACGCGTTCGGCGGCCTCGTACCGCGGCCGGGCCGCCGGCTCGGGGCGCTCGGAACGGGACCGGGAGGCCTGTCTGCCGCCGCTCCCGTAGCCGGGGAGCGACGCCTCGGCCGACCGGGAGCGGCTCTTCTCCAGGACGTCACGACCCGACTGGCCGGTGATGCCGAGCAGGCCGGTGACCTGGTCGGCGACCTTGCGCTTGACCGAGGGCGGGGAGACGCGCAGGACCAGGACGGCCATGACGCCGAGCACGGACAGGCCGTACAGGATCAGGAAGATCGGCTTGGCCGCTCGACCCGCGTAGAGCCCGTGCACCAGCGCGGCGCACCAGGCCGGGTAGGCCAGCATGTGCATGGCGCGCCAGCGCGCCGCGACGGGGGCGGGCGAGGCGAAGCGGTTGCGCAGGATGCCGGTGATGGCCACGAAGATCATCAGCAGGCCGGCCAGCGTGCCCAGGCCGATCAGGAAGCTCCGGCCGGCGACCACCTCGTCGTCCGTGAGGAGCAGTCCGAAGGGCAGTACCGCGGCGATCCAGGTGGTGTGGTCCAGGACCAGCTTGATGACCATGTGCACCAGCAGGAAGACGACCGAACCGACCGCCGTGGTGCGGTGCACGGCCTGCGCCAGGATGCGCTCGCGCGGGCCGAGCAGAACCCGGTCCTGGGCGACGAGCCCCCAGATCACCGAGCAGCTCAGGCAGACGAGCGACAGGACGCCCGCGCCGAAGTTGAGGAACTCGAGGAACCAGTCGTCCGCCGTGCTGTCGTCCGGCCTCACGCCCTACCTCCCCACGTCACGACGGAAAGCACGACGGCGAGCGGGTACGACTGACCGGCAGCCGACCGGCCCTGAACGGGCGGTGGGCTGCTGTCTGGACGAGGGTTCATGGGGGAACTCCGAACGTTCGGGAGAAGCGGTCCCGGGCCGCACTCTAAACCTCCTGTGTACCGGGGAGTACAGGTTTGAGTTATTGCGCTGTTATCAAAGGACGATCAGGCCGGAGGGATGCCCCATAGGGGGTGTTACGCGAAGTAATCTTTGACCGGAATTCAGGGGTGCCGGTGGGGCGGGAGCGCTCTCTGCGGGCTCTCCACCGGTTCTCGGCGGCCTCGTGGGCCCGGGAAGCGCGTCGCGGCGCGCCGCGGGCCTGCGGTACCCTGGCGCCATGCGTGCCGTACGCCTTCTGCTTAGCGAGCCGCGCTGATCAGTCCCGACCACGGTCGAACCAGGTGGTCGGAATCGGCGCGGCGTCCCCTCCTGTGCGAGGGGATTTTTCTTTTCCGGAAGTCCGGAGGCCCGAAGGCCTGAAATGCCGCAGCCGAAGGCGCAGACGATCGATGGAGCTTTGAGGACCATGAGCGAGACGAACCCCGCGGCCACCGCCCCTGTGTCGGCGGAGGTCGCGCCGCACCGCTACACGGCCGCCCTGGCGGCCGAGATCGAGGCACGCTGGCAGGACTTCTGGGACGCCGAGGGCACCTACGACGCGCCCAACCCGAGCGGTGACCTGGCGGGCGACCCGGAGCTGGTCGCCCGGCCCAAGAAGTTCATCATGGACATGTTCCCCTACCCCTCCGGTGCGGGACTGCACGTCGGCCACCCCCTGGGGTACATCGCCACCGACGTCTCCGCCCGGTTCCAGCGCATGACCGGCCACAACGTCCTGCACACCCTGGGCTTCGACGCCTTCGGACTGCCCGCCGAGCAGTACGCCGTGCAGACCGGCACGCACCCGCGCGTGTCCACCGAGGCCAACATCGAGAACATGAAGTCCCAGCTGCGCCGGCTGGGCCTGGGCCACGACAGGCGCCGGTCGTTCGCCACGATCGACCCGGAGTACCACAAGTGGACCCAGTGGATCTTCCTGCAGATCTTCAACTCCTGGTACGACGACGAGGCCGACCGGGCCCGCCCCATCACCGAGCTGATCGCCCGCTTCGAGTCCGGTGAGCGCCCCGTGCCGGGCCACACGCGTGCGTGGAGCGAGCTGAGCGAGGCCGAGCGCGCCGACGTCCTGAGCGAGTTCCGGCTGGCCTACGCCTCCGACGCGCCGGTCAACTGGTGCCCCGGCCTGGGCACCGTGCTGGCCAACGAGGAGGTCACCGCCGAAGGCCGCTCCGAGCGCGGCAACTTCCCGGTCTTCAAGGCGAAGCTGCGCCAGTGGAACATGCGCATCACCGCCTACGCCGAGCGGCTGCTGGCCGACCTGGACGCCCTGGACTGGCCCGAGGCCATCAAGCTGCAGCAGCGCAACTGGATCGGCCGCTCCGAGGGTGCCCGCGTCGACTTCCCCATCGACGGCGAGCGGATCACCGTCTTCACCACCCGCCCCGACACCCTGTTCGGCGCCACCTACATGGTGCTGGCGCCCGAGCACCCGCTGGTCGAGAAGTTCACCCCGGCCACCTGGCCCGAGGGCACCCACGACGTCTGGACCGGCGGCCACGCCACCCCGGCCGAGGCCGTCGCCGCCTACCGCGCGCAGGCCGCGTCCAAGTCCGACGTGGAGCGGCAGGCCGAGGCCAAGGACAAGACCGGCGTCTTCATCGGCTCCTACGCGACCAACCCGGTCAACGGCGAGCAGGTGCCCGTCTTCATCGCCGACTACGTCCTGATGGGCTACGGCACCGGCGCGATCATGGCCGTACCGGCCGGTGACCAGCGCGACTTCGAGTTCGCGCGCGCCTTCGAACTGCCGATCCACTGCATCGTCGAGCCGACGGACGGCCGCGGCACGGACACCGCCACCTGGGAGGACGCCTTCGCGTCGTACGACGCGAAGATCATCAACTCGTCCAACGACGAGGTGAGCCTGGACGGCCTGGGCGTCGTCGAGGCCAAGGCACGCATCACCGAGTGGCTGGAGCGCCGGGGCATCGGCGAGGGCACCGTCAACTTCCGGCTGCGCGACTGGCTGTTCAGCCGCCAGCGCTACTGGGGCGAGCCCTTCCCGATCGTCTACGACGAGGACGGCGTCGCCCACGCGCTGCCCGAGTCGATGCTGCCGCTGGAACTGCCCGAGGTCGAGGACTACTCCCCGCGCACCTTCGACCCCGACGACGCCGACAGCCGGCCCGAGACGCCGCTGTCGCGCAACGAGGACTGGGTCCACGTCACCCTGGACCTGGGCGACGGCCGCGGTCCGCGCCGGTACCGGCGCGAGACCAACACCATGCCCAACTGGGCCGGTTCCTGCTGGTACGAGCTGCGCTACCTGGACCCGCGCAACAGCGAGAAGCTGGTCGACCCGGAGATCGAGCGGTACTGGATGGGGCCGCGCGAGGGCATGCCGCACGGCGGTGTCGACCTGTACGTCGGCGGCGCCGAGCACGCCGTCCTGCACCTGCTGTACGCGCGCTTCTGGTCCAAGGTGCTGCACGACCTGGGGCACGTGTCGTCGGCGGAGCCGTTCCACAAGCTGTTCAACCAGGGCATGATCCAGGCCTACGTCTACCGCGACAGCCGCGGCATCGCGGTGCCGGCCGCCGAGGTCGAGGAGCGCGAGGGCGCCTACTACTACCAGGGCGAGCGGGTCTCCCGACTGCTGGGCAAGATGGGCAAGTCCCTGAAGAACGCGGTCACTCCGGACGAGATCTGCGCCGAGTACGGGGCCGACACCCTGCGCCTGTACGAGATGGCGATGGGCCCGCTGGACGTGTCGCGGCCGTGGGACACCCGCGCGGTGGTCGGTCAGTTCCGGCTGCTGCAGCGGCTGTGGCGCAACATCGTCGACGAGGGCACCGGCGAGGTGACCGTCGTCGACGCGGGGGACTCCGGTATCGACGAGGACACCCTGCGCGCCCTGCACAAGGCGATCGACGGGGTGCGCCAGGACCTGGAGGGCATGCGCTTCAACACCGCCATCGCCAAGGTCACCGAGCTGAACAACCACCTGACCAAGCGGGGGGGTGCGGTGCCGCGCCCGGTCGCCGAGTCCCTGGTGCTGCTGGTGGCGCCGCTGGCCCCGCACATCGCGGAGGAGCTGTGGCGCGCGCTGGGCCACACCGACTCGGTCGTCCACCAGGACTTCCCGGTCGCCGACCCGGCGTACGTGGTCGACGAGGCCGTCACCTGCGTGGTTCAGGTCAAGGGCAAGGTCAAGGCCCGCCTGGAGGTGTCGCCGTCGATCTCCGAGGAGGAGCTGGAGAAGGTGGCGCTGGCCGACGAGAGGGTCGTCGCGGCGCTGGGCGGGGCCGGGATCCGCAAGGTGATCGTGCGGGCACCGAAGCTGGTGAACATCGTTCCGGCGTGACGCCGTGACGCCGTGATGCTGTGGCGCTGTGATGTCGTGCCGCGTCACGCTGTGACGCCGTAGCGCCGCGGGCCGACCGGGCTGCCGGGCCGCGGAACGGCGGGCTCGGGGTACTTCCCTACGGGCAGGTTCGGGGTTCTTCCGGAACTCCGAGCCTGCCCGTTGCGTTTACCTTTGAAGAGCGGCGCGGTGTGTGGCGGCAGGCCCCAGGGCCCGGAGGAGGAGTCCCGTGGAAGCAGTGATCGCAGTGTTGGCCCTGCTCTTCGTGCTCTTCGTCGTGCTCGGCGCGTATGCCACCGTGAAGGTCGTCGGCGCCGCCAAGCGCAGCGCGGACCGTCACATCACCCAGGCCCGCCGCACGGTCGAGGACCACACCCTGAAGGTCAAGTCCTTCGCCCAGTCCGGCCCGGCCGGCGAGGTCGCCCGGCTCCGGCTCACACTGCGTACCTCCATGCGCGCCACCCAGGACGCGCTGGAGGCCGGCGCCGCCGAGGACCAGTCCCTCAAGGAGTCCCTCGCCCTCTTCGAGCGGCTCAGCGCGCACGGGCACGAACTGGAGGGCGAACTCAGGCGCCTGGAGTCCGAGCCGGACCGCGGCGCCCTCGGCAAGCGGCTGCCCGAACTGCGTGAGCGCACCAACCGCATCACACGGTCCGCGGACTCCCTGCGCTGGGCGGCCCGCGACCGAGCCCGCCACTTCGCGGACGACGACCTGGACTCCCTCAGCACCCAGATCGACATGGAGACCGGAGCCCTGCGGCACTGGACGACCACCGAGCAGCAGTCCGCCTCCGCATCCCGGCCCGCGGCACCGGCCGAGGACGCCCCGGCAGCCGGACCGGCCCGTCCCGCCATCACACCGCCCGGACCGCGCCTCGCCTACCCCTGGCAGAAGAAGCCCCGCCCGGAGAGCACCACTTGATCCGGTTGTTCCGGTCGTCGTGATCCGGACACGGTCCCGTCCGGCGCGCCGGTCCGGGCTGCCGAGGAGGCGGTACGCCAGGTAACCTCCAGCCCATGTCCCGCCATGTCGCCATCGTCACCGATTCAACGGCCTACCTTCCGGCCCGGACGATGGAGCGGCACGGCATCACCGCGGTACCCCTGACCGTGGTCCTGGGGGACCGCGCGCTGGAAGAGGGCACCGAGATCTCCACCCGCTCCCTCGCCGAGGCGCTGCAGAAACGGCGTCCGGTGGCGACGTCCCGTCCCGGCCCCGAGGTCTTCGCCGAGACCTACCGCAAAGCCGCCGGGTCCGGCGCCACCGGCATCGTCTCCCTCCACCTCTCCGCCGAGCTCTCCGGCACCTACGACGCGGCGGTCGTCGCGGCCCGCGAGGCGCCGGTGCCGGTGCGGGTGGTGGACACCGGCATGATCGCCATGGCGCTCGGATTCTGCGCCCTCGCCGCGGCACAGGCCGCGGAGGCGGGCGGCACCGTGGACGACGCGGTCACGGCCGCGGAGAAGCGGGCGGCGAGCACCTCCGCGTACTTCTACGTCGACACCCTGGACTATCTGCGTCGTGGCGGACGCATCGGAGCCGCGCAGGCCCTGCTGGGATCGGCACTCGCCGTGAAGCCGCTGCTCCAGCTGGCGGGCGGCCGTATCGAACCCCTGGAGAAGGTGCGCACGGCATCGAAGGCCATCGCCCGTCTGGAGGAGATCGCGGCCGAGCGGGCGGGCGTCGCCGAGGTCGACGTCGCCGTCCACCACCTCGCCGCGCCGGACCGCGCGTCGGCCCTCGCGGACCGGCTGCGCACGCGGCTGCCCCGCCTGGCCGACCTGCATGTCAGCGAGGTCGGCGCGGTGATCGGCGCGCACACGGGACCCGGCCTGCTGGGGGTCGTGGTCTCGGCTCGATGAGGGGCTGCTGCCGGACTGGCGCGTCAGAGTGACGGAGTTGTCCACAACCAGCCGGTAATCCACGGAAAACGAGCAAGATCATCGCGAATGCGGCGATCTGCCCGATCATGCCGGCATGGCACTTCGATCACGTTCACACACAGCGACCGCGACCAGCGGGCCGGGCCGTGCACCCGCCTCCGACGGCCGCGCCCGTCACCGCCGACCGCCCACCGCCGGGCCGGGGTCCGGGACAGGCGACCGGGTACGGCGCGGGTACCGGCACGAGCACCGGCACCGGGACCGTGACGCCTCGGCGGAAGAGCTTCGGCGCCGGGCGGAGGTGCTGTTCGGGGAGCGGGGCGGGGGCGTCAGGGACATCAGGGGTGCCAGGGTCGTGCCGCGCTGGGCTGTGGGCGGCACGGACCCGGACCCGGCGGACGTGCGGATGCGGGAGAAGCCCCCACACCTGGCGGCTCCGGGCCCGATGACGGATCCGGACCCGTCGGCCTCGGGGGAGCGGCGGCCGGCCGGTCGGACGGTGCTCGCACTGCGGGAGCGGTTGCCGCTGTGGGTGCGGACGCGGTGCGGACTGGAGCGGCGGAGCGTGATCGCGTTGTCGGTGGTGCTCGTGGTGGCCGTGGGGTTCGCCGTACAGCACTTCTGGGGCGGGCGGACCCAGCCGGTGCGGGCGCCGGAGGTGGTGGGGGCGGCCGTGCCCCACGACGAGAGCCGGTCGGCCGCTCCGGCCGGGGGCGGCGAACCCGCCGACACGGGTACTGCGGGGACGGCGGCCCCCGAGATCGTGGTCGATGTCGGCGGCAAGGTGCGTGACCCGGGCGTCCACCGTCTCCCGCCCGGCTCACGGGTCGCGGACGCGTTGCGGGCGGCGGGCGGAGTGCGCCCCGGAACCAAGACCGACGGCCTCAACCGGGCCCGTTTCCTCGTGGACGGCGAGCAGGTGATCGTCGGCGGCCCGCCACCGGTGGCAGGCCCGGGGCCCGTGGCGGACGGTCCGGCCGGCACGGCGGCGGGAGCCGGGCCCGCGGCACCGGTGTCCCTCAACACCGCCACCTCGGACCAGCTCGAGACCCTCCCGGGCGTCGGCCCCGTGCTGGCCCGGCACATCATCGAGTACCGCACCCGGAACGGCGGTTTCCGCTCGGTGGACGAACTGCGGGAAGTGAACGGCATCGGCGACCGCCGCTTCGCGGACCTGCGGAATCTCGTACGTCCATGAGGAGCCGGACGGCGGCGCCCGCCCTCACGGAACCCACCGCCGAGGGGCCCGCCACCCGACTGCCCGTGCACGCCTCCTCCGGGAAGCGGCTCGGGGCCGCCCACCCGCGGCAGGAGGGACCGGCCGACCTGCGGCTCGTTCCACCCGCGCTGGCGGCCTGGGCCACGGCGGCGGTGATGCTGCACGCCCCGCCCGCCCGGGCGCTGGGCACCGTGATCGCGTCCTTGGCGCTGGCCGCCGTCCTCCTCGCCCTGCGAAACCGCCGTGCAGGACCGGGACGTGCGCGTCTTTCCGGAACCGCGGTACTGCTCTGCGTCGCCGCTGCCGCCTCTTCGGCGGGTCTGCACGGCGCGGATCTGCGGCGCGGCCCGGTGCCGGAACTGGCGCGGGAGTACGCCGCCGTGACGGCCGAGGTCGAGACCACCTCCGACCCCCGCCTGACCCGGCCCAGGGCCGGCGGCAGTCGGCCGGTCCCGAGGACGGTGCTCATCGAGGCCGAGGTGCGGAGGGTGGAGCGGGCAGGGCGGGGAGCCGCGGTGGCGACCCGGGCCCCGGTGCTGATGATGGTCGACGCCCGTCCGGCCGGGGACGGTGCCCCGGACGGACGAGTGCGCCCTGCCGAGGAACGCTCACCGTGGCTCGGACTGCTGCCGTCCACCCGGCTGCGGATCGAGGCCCGGCTCGCGCCCGCGACGGCGGGCGGTGACCGGTTCGCGGCCGTGCTGCGGGTCAAGGGCCGGGACGGACCGGAGACGGTGGGGGAGCCGTCGGGGCCGCAGCGGCTGGCGGGGCGGCTACGGGCCGGACTGCGGGCGGCGACCGACGGGCTGTCGACGGACGCGCGGGCCCTGCTGCCGGGGCTGGTCGTCGGCGACACCGCACGCGTCACCCCGGAACTCGAAGAGGCGTTCAGAGAGACCGACCTCACGCATACTCTGGCTGTTTCCGGGGCGAACTTCACCATCCTCCTCGCCCTGCTCCTCGGCCCGCCGGGCCTCGCCCAGTACGCCGAGCGCCGTGGTCTCGCCGCGCGCCTCGGCATCCCCCTGCGGACGACCGCGCTGCTCGGCGGGGTGATCTCGCTCGGGTTCGTCGTCGTGTGCCGGCCGGACCCGAGTGTGCTGCGGGCCGCGGCCTGCGGATCCGTCGCGCTGCTCGCGCTCGCCACCGGCCGCCGCAGATCGCTGATCCCGGCGCTGGCGACGGCCGTCCTGCTGCTGGTGCTCTACGACCCGTGGCTGGCCCGCACCTACGGCTTCCTGCTCTCCGTGCTGGCCACCGGCGCCCTGCTCACGCTCGCCCCGCGCTGGAGCGCCGGGCTGCGACGGCGCGGAGTGCCGCCACGGCTCGCGGAGGCGCTGGCCGCCGCGGGTGCGGCGCAGGCGGTGTGCGCGCCGGTGGTCGTCGTCCTGTCGGCGCGGGTGAGCCTGGTGGCGGTGCCGTGCAACCTCCTCGCGGAGTTCGCGCTCGCACCGGCCACCGTGCTGGGCTTCCTGGCGCTGGCCACCGCCCTGCCGGCGATACCGCTGGCGAAGGCGCTCGCCTGGTGCGCGAGTTGGCCCGTGGAGTGGATCGCGCAGATCGCCCGGACCGGGGCCGCGCTGCCCGGCGCCGGAGTCGACTGGCCGGGCAGCTGGGCCGGGGCGGCACTGCTCGGGGCGCTCACCCCGGTCGTGCTGCTGGCCGGCCGGAGGCTGCTGGGGCACCCAGGGTGGTGCGCGATCTGCGCGCTGCTCCTGGTCCTCCTGGTGGTGCGGCCACCGCCGCTGACCCGGGTGATCACGGGCTGGCCGCCGCCGGGCTGGCGGCTGGTGATGTGCGACGTGGGCCAGGGCGACGCGATGGTGCTGGCGGCGGGCGAGGACACCGGGGTGGTCGTGGACGCCGGCCCGGAGCCGGCACCGGTGGACCGCTGCCTGCGCTCCCTCGGCATCACCCGCGTCCCGCTGGTCGTGCTGACCCACTTCCACGCCGACCATGTGGCGGGCCTGCCCGGCGTACTGCGCGGACGCTCGGTGGGCGCGATCGCGACCACGGCGCTGGAGGAGCCCGCCGACCAGGCCCGCTTCGTACGAAGACTCGCGACCGACCGGCACCTGCCGATGACGCGTGCCGTCGCCGGGGAGCGGCGGCGCACGGGGGACCTGTCCTGGGAGGTGGTGTGGCCCCCACCGAGCCTCCGGCAGCCCGCAGCGCCCACGTCCCCGCAGTCCTGGACCCCACAGCCGGAGGGCCCGAACGACGCCAGCGTGGCCATGCTCGTCCGGACGGCCGGCCTGCGCCTGCTGCTGCTCGGCGACCTGGAACCGCCCGCCCAGCGGGCCCTGGCCAGATCACCCGCGGCGGAGCGCCTGGCCGACGTCGACATCCTGAAGGTCGCCCACCACGGCTCGGCCTATCAGGACCCCGGTCTCCTGCACCGGGTCTCACCCCGGCTGGCCCTGATCTCCGCAGGCCGCGACAACACCTACGGCCACCCGGCCCCGACCACACTCGCCGCCCTCCGCAACACCGGCACCGCGGTGCTGCGAACCGACCTCGACGGCGCGATCGCGGTGCTCGGCGACGAGGACGGAGGGGACGGCAAGAGGGGCCTGCGCGTGGCCCGACACTGAGGAACTGACACTTCCCGACGCCGGCTGCCGGCCGTGGGGAATACCTGGACGAGCGCGCCCCTGCACGTCGGCGGCCGTCCGGCCACTGACGCGTTCTCCTCCGAGAGCTCCGTCCACCCGTCCTGGCGGAGTTCCGCAAGACTCCGCCAGGACGTGACCTTCGTCCCTGATGACCAGGTCCTGTCCGGCGGATCTTGTGCCCGGTTCGCGGCCGGGCTCGGCACAGGGCGGAGCTCATGGCCATGTGCGGCCGAAAAGGTGGCGACAGCCGGAGACCGGGCGCGCTAGCGTCCGCAGGCATGCCCCCTTCACTCGAACGTCCCCCCTTTCAGGCCGACGAGCGAACCGCGCTCCTTGGCTGGCTGAACCTCCAGCGGCAGATTCTGCGATGGAAGTGCGAGGGACTGAGCGAGGCGGACGCGCACCGCTCCGTCATCCCGACCTCGCCGGCGATGACGATGGCCGGGCTCATCAGCCATATGCGGTGGGTCGAGCACACCTGGCTGGAGGTGCTGTTCCTCGGTGGCGACGAGACGCAGAACCCGTCCTTCGGCGAGACGGACGAGGACGCCGACTGGCGCACCGACGGCGCCACGCTGAAGCAGCTGCTCGCGGATTACGAGGCCCGGTGCGCCCGAAGCGACGAGATCGTCGCCGCGGCCTCCCTGGACGACGTCGGTCGCCACCCCGACTACCACTCGGGCAAGGCCAACCTGCGCTGGATGCTCATCCACTTGGTCGAGGAGACCGGACGGCACGCAGGGCATGCGGACATCGTGCGGGAACTGCTCGACGGGGCGAAGGGGTACTACTGACTCTCTAACTCTCTCCGGCAGCTCGAGACCGGAGCCGGAGCCGGAGGGCCTGCCGCCCCTGCTGCCGCGGGCTCGCCGGTTGGCCCGCTGGTTCTTCGGCTCGGGGACGGTGTGCTCGTCCTCACGTCGGCTCAGGGAGCGGCGATTGCGGCGGGAGGAGCACGTCTTGTCACCACTGGGACGGCCGGGGCGCGGGCGGATTCAATTGATCGTCCGCCCCGGAGACCGACCTTGATCGTGCCCGAGGGCCGACGCCCGACACAATGGCTGCCGTGAGCGATGTGAGACATGTGCTGGTGCTGCCCGACCGTGAGGCCGCGGAGGAGGTGGCGGAGGCGCTCGGGGAGAGCTTCGGTGTCGTCGAGGAGCCGCGGCTCGTCCGGGACGCGCTGGCCGGTGAGGACGACGCCGAGGACGCCCAGTGGCTCGTCGTCCTGCGGGACGAGGGGCAGCGGCTGGATCCCGGTGAACTGGACGAGTTCGCGGCCCGGTGGGACGGCTGGCGGGAGGAACCCTGACCCGGCGGCACCGTGATGCCGGGAACCGTCGCTGTCGGTGGTGCGTGGGATGCTTGTCGCGATGGCCAGGAAGACAGCTCAAGACGACCCTCTCGTCCCGGTGACGCTCGCCGTGGGCCAGGAGGACCTCCTGCTCGACCGCGCCGTGCGGGAGGTGGTGGCCGCCGCGAAGGCCGCCGACGCCGACACGGACGTACGGGACCTCACCCCGGACCAGCTCCAGCCCGGCACCCTCGCAGAGCTGACCAGTCCGTCGCTCTTCGCCGAGCGCAAGGTCGTGGTCGTGCGCAACGCGCAGGACCTGTCGGCCGACACCGTCAAGGACGTGAAGGCGTATCTCGGGGCGCCCGCCGAGGAGATCACCCTGGTCCTGCTGCACGCGGGCGGTGCCAAGGGCAAGGGGCTGCTCGACGCGGCGCGCAAGGCGGGGGCGCGGGAGGTGGCCTGCCCGAAGATGACGAAGCCGGCCGACCGGCTGGCCTTCGTGCGGGGCGAGTTCCGGGCCGCCGGGAGATCGGCCACACCGGAGGCGTGCCAGTCGCTGGTCGACGCCATCGGCAGCGATCTGCGGGAACTGGCCTCGGCGGTGTCCCAGCTGGCGGCGGACATCGAGGGGACGATCGACGAGGCGGTCGTCGGCCGGTACTACACCGGGCGGGCCGAGGCGTCGAGCTTCACGGTCGCCGACCGCGCGGTGGAGGGACGGGCGACGGAGGCGCTGGAGGCGCTGCGCTGGTCGCTGGCGACGGGGGTGGCGCCGGTGCTGATCACCAGCGCGCTGGCCCAGGGCGTGCGGGCGATCGGAAAGCTGTTGTCGGCGCGCGGCGGCAGACCGGCCGATCTGGCGCGGGAGCTGGGCATGCCGCCGTGGAAGATCGACCGGGTGCGGCAGCAGATGCGGGGCTGGACCCCTGACGGCGTGTCCGTAGCGCTGCGGGCCGTGGCCGAGGCGGACGCCGGGGTCAAGGGCGGCGGGGACGACCCGGAGTACGCCCTGGAGAAGGCGGTCGTCACCATCGCGCGCGCGGCGCGGTCGCGGGGACGGGCGTAGGGCCCGCTGCCCCCGCCGGGGGCCCGGCCGTACAAGCCGCCGTACAAGCCGAGGACCCCGTCCGTCCCCCAGGGAAGGGGGGAGGGACGGGGTCCTCGGTCGAAGCACGGAGCTCGTACCCGCGTGGCGAACGCAGGCCGCGTACGAGCTCGGGGTGCCGGTCGGGGGCGGAGAGAGAGGGCCCGCCCGGGTCCTTCCGGCGATCAGATCAAAGAGTGGTTCAGCCCTTGAGGGACGCGACCTTCAGCGCCAGCGCCGACTTCTTGTTGGCGGCCTGGTTCTTGTGGATGACGCCCTTGGAGACGGCCTTGTCGAGCTGACGCGCGGCGACGCGCTGGTACTCGACGGCCTTCTCGGCGTCACCCGCGGCGACGGCCTCGCGGGTCTTGCGGATCGCGGTCTTCAGAGAGGACTTGACGGCCTTGTTGCGCAGCCGGGCCTTCTCGTTGGTCTTGTTCCGCTTGATCTGGGACTTGATGTTCGCCACGAATGAGCCTCTACAGGTTCTGGCACGGGCCGCAGGGGCCCCGCACCGGTGATTGCTTTCCGACGTGCCCCGTACCGAGAGGGCAAGAGACACAGCCCCCCACACTACCAGCGGCCCGATCAGCGGCCCAAACCCGTCCCGCGGACCCACCCGGAGGACGCCGCCCGGGGGAGCTCACCCCGCACCCGTGGGACGATGGAAGCTACGTAACGATCCGACCCGAGACCGCAGACACTGCGGACGCCTCAAGAATCAGGACCCTGCGTGCCCGCGACCCCCAGCCACGTGCCCGAGCCGAGCCGTACCGACCCGGCTCTGATCCGCAACTTCTGCATCATCGCGCACATCGACCACGGCAAGTCCACGCTCGCCGACCGGATGCTCCAGCTGACCGGTGTGGTCGAGCAGCGGCAGATGCGTGCCCAGTACCTCGACCGCATGGACATCGAGCGTGAGCGCGGCATCACGATCAAGTCCCAGGCGGTGAGGCTGCCGTGGGCGCCCACCGACGACAAGGGCAGCACGCACATCCTCAACATGATCGACACGCCGGGGCACGTCGACTTCACCTACGAGGTGTCGCGGTCGCTCGCCGCCTGCGAGGGCACGATCCTGCTGGTGGACGCCGCCCAGGGCATCGAGGCGCAGACCCTCGCCAACCTGTACCTGGCGATGGAGAACGACCTCACGATCATCCCGGTGCTCAACAAGATCGACCTGCCGGCCGCGCAGCCCGAGAAGTTCGCCGAGGAGCTCGCCAACCTGGTCGGCTGCGAGCCCGACGACGTGCTGAAGGTGTCCGCCAAGACCGGGCTCGGCGTCGAGGCGCTGCTCGACCGGGTGGTCGCCGACATCCCCGCCCCGGTCGGCGTCAAGGACGCCCCGGCCCGCGCGATGATCTTCGACTCGGTGTACGACTCGTACCGGGGTGTGGTGACGTACGTCCGGGTCATCGACGGCCAGCTCAACAAGCGTGAGCGCATCCGGATGATGTCCACGGGCGCGACGCACGAGCTGCTGGAGATCGGTACGAACTCGCCGGAGATGCTGTCCTCCGACGGCCTCGGCGTCGGCGAGGTGGGCTATCTCATCACCGGCGTGAAGGACGTCCGCCAGTCCAAGGTGGGTGACACCGTCACCAGCCAGCACGGGGGAGCCGAGGAGGCGCTGGGCGGCTACAAGGAGCCCAAGCCCATGGTCTTCTCCGGCCTGTACCCGCTGGACGGCTCCGACTACCCCGAGCTGCGCGAGGCGCTGGACAAGCTCCAGCTCAACGACGCGGCCCTGGTCTACGAGCCGGAGACGTCCGCAGCCCTCGGGTTCGGCTTCCGCGTCGGCTTCCTGGGCCTGCTGCACCTCGACGTGATCCGCGAGCGGCTGGAGCGCGAGTTCGGGCTCGACCTGATCGCCACCGCGCCCAACGTGGTGTACCGCGTGCTCATGGAGGACGGTACCGAGCACACCGTCACCAACCCGAGCGAGTTCCCCGAGGGGAAGATCGACGAGGTCTTCGAGCCGGTGGTGCGGGCCACGATCCTCGCGCCCACCGAGTTCATCGGCGCGATCATGGAGCTGTGCCAGACCCGGCGCGGCACCCTGCTCGGCATGGACTACCTCTCCGAGGACCGGGTCGAGATCCGCTACACGCTGCCGCTCGCGGAGATCGTCTTCGACTTCTTCGACCAGCTGAAGTCCAAGACCCGCGGCTACGCCTCGCTCGACTACGAGCCCACCGGCGAGCAGAGCAGCTCCCTCGTCAAGGTCGACATCCTGCTGCACGGCGACAAGGTGGACGCCTTCTCGGTGATCACCCACAAGGACCAGGCGTACGCGTACGGCGTGCGGCTCGTCGCCAAGCTGCGGGAGCTGATCCCGCGGCAGAACTTCGAGGTGCCCGTCCAGGCCGCCATCGGTTCCCGGGTGATCGCCCGCGAGACCATCCGCGCCATCCGCAAGGACGTCCTCGCCAAGTGCTACGGCGGTGACATCTCGCGTAAGCGCAAGCTGCTGGAGAAGCAGAAGGAGGGCAAGAAGCGGATGAAGATGGTGGGTGCCGTGGAGGTCCCGCAGGAGGCCTTCATCGCCGTCCTCTCCAGCGACGACAGCGCGGGGTCGGGCAAGGGCAAGAAGTAACCGGGGGCACCGGGCGTCGCCGGGGGCCACCCCGCGAGCCGGACGGAAACGGGGGTCCGTCGCGCGCAGGCGCGTCGGGCCCCCGCGCGTCGGCCGCCCACCGGATCAGCGGGCGCTCTGTACGAAGTGACAGGCCGTGGCCCCTTACGCAGCCGCCGGTCGGGCTCTAGTCTGTCCCTGCCCGACGGTTACTCGTGAGTTAAACAAGGCTACGCGAGCGTAATCAGTCGATCATCAGAAGAAACCGAGCCGATACCCCACCGATCACCAGCCGCACACCAGTCACATCTGAGCCAGCCGCACCGCCGCGGGCCCCGGAGGATGTCTTGAGCGACACACTGACTTTGATCGAGAACCGGCCGCCGAGCGTGGCGACCCTCTTCCTGGAGCGTGTCGCCGCCACACCGGACGCCGAGGCGTACCGCTATCCCGTCCCGTCCGCCACCGGTGAGGGCCCCGACGACTGGAAGTCGCTGACCTGGGCCGAGGCCGCCCAGCGGGTCAGCGCCATCGCGGCCGGGCTGATCGAGCTGGGCGTACAGCCGGAGGAGCGGGTCGCGCTCGCGTCCGCCACCCGGGTCGAGTGGATCCTCGTCGACCTCGGCATCATGTGCGCGGGCGCCGCCACCACGACGGTCTACCCGCAGACGAACATCGAGGAGTCCGCGTACATCCTCTCGGACTCCGACAGCCGGGTGCTGATCGCGGAGAACGCCGAGCAGGTGGCCAAGACGGTCGCGAAGCGCGCCGAGCTGCCCCAGCTCGGCCACGTCGTGGTCATCGACGCGACCGGCGTCGAGACCGATGACTGGGTGATCAGCCTCGCCGAGCTGGAGCGCCGCGGCGCGGCCCGGCTCGAGAAGGAGGCCGGGCTGGTCAAGGAGCGGGTCGCCGCGATCACCAAGGACCAGCTGGCCACCCTCATCTACACCTCCGGCACCACCGGCCGTCCCAAGGGCGTGCGCCTGCCGCACGACAACTGGTCGTACATGGCGAAGGCGATCGCCGCCACCGGTCTGCTCGACGGCGACGACGTGCAGTACCTGTGGCTGCCGCTCGCGCACGTCTTCGGCAAGGTGCTGACCTCCGGCCACATCGAGGTCGGCCACATCACCGCGGTCGACGGCCGGGTCGACAAGATCATCGAGAATCTGCCGGTGGTGCGGCCGACCTACATGGCGGCCGTGCCCCGCATCTTCGAGAAGGTCTACAACGGGGTCGCGGCCAAGGCACGGGCGGGCGGCGGCGCCAAGTACAAGATCTTCCAGTGGGCCGCCGACGTCGCCCGCGAGTACGCCAAGGCCACGCAGGACAACTTCCGCCGCACCGGCACCGCCAGCGCCCCCTTCGGCCTCACCGCGAAGCACAACGTCGCCGACAAGCTGGTCTACGCCAAGATCCGCGAGGCATTCGGCGGCAACCTGCGCGCCTGCATCTCCGGTTCGGCGGCCCTGGCGCCGGACATCGGCTACTTCTTCGCCGGCGCCGGCATCCACATCCTGGAGGGCTACGGCCTCACCGAGTCCTCCGCGGCCTCCTTCGTCAACCCGGGCGAGGCCTACCGCACCGGCACCGTCGGCAAGCCGCTGCCCGGCACCGAGGTCCGCATCGCCGACGACGGCGAGATCCTGCTGCGCGGCCCCGGCATCATGGAGGGCTACCACGGGCTCCCCGAGAAGACCGCCGAGGTGCTGGAGTCCGACGGCTGGTTCCACACCGGCGACATCGGTGAGCTGTCGCCCGACGGCTACCTGCGCATCACCGACCGCAAGAAGGACCTCATCAAGACGTCCAGCGGCAAGTACATCGCGCCCGCCGAGGTCGAGGGACTGTTCAAGGCGGTGTGCCCGTACGTCTCCAACATCCTGGTGCACGGCGCCGACCGGAACTACTGCACCGCCCTCATCGCCCTCGACGAGGCCGCGATCACGGCCTGGGCCGCCGAGAACGGCCTGGGCGGCAAGCCGTACGCGGACATCGTCGCCGCACCCGCCACGGTCGAGATGGTCGACGGCTACGTCAAGCGGCTCAACGAGGGCCTGCAGCGCTGGCAGACCATCAAGAAGTTCCGCCTCCTGCCGCGCGACCTCGACATCGAGCACGGCGAGATCACCCCGAGCCTGAAACTGAAGCGCCCGGTGGTGGAGCGCGAGTACAAGCACCTCATCGACGAGATGTACACGGGCACGCGGGAGGCGTGAGCCACACGGGGCGACCCGTGGGGCGTGAGTTCGAAGCCGGGGCCACCGGACCGAACCGGTCGGGTGGCCCCGGGCGGTCACACCGTGTGCTGCCGGGGCAGTTCGGCTCGCCGCACCGGGCGGGAGGCCAGGGTGATGGCGACGCCCAGGGAGGCGAAGGTGCCGCAGCCGATGAACACCGGGGCGGTGCCCCAGGCTCCGACGGCGGCGCCGACCAGCGGGTAGCCGAGGGGCGCGAGACCGACCATGGTGAGCATGACGACGGAGGTGACCCGGCCGAGGTAAGCGGGGTCCGCCGCGGTCTGTATGAGGGTGCTGTCCAGACTGCCGAAGACGCCCGCGCTCAGTCCGATGAGCACCGCCAGCACCACGGCGGTCCAAAGGGCTGGGACCAGGGCGATGGTGGCCGCTCCCGTGCAGGCCACGAGCAGGGTCCCGGCCAGCATCAGACCGGCGCGGGGCAGCCAGCCGACGATGGCGAGCAGTGCGGCACTGGCCGCCGCTCCCGCGCCGAAACCGCCGACGATCCAGCCGTAGCCGGAAGGGCCCCAGCCGCGCTCGGCGCTGAGGAGCACCATGCCGATGTTGAGAGTGCCGATCAGGCCCAGCTCGCAGACGGCACCGGCGGCGACGAGCGGGCCGATGAGACGGTGGCGGCGGATGTAGTGCAGGCCGTCGAGGAGGTCCTTCCAGGCCGTGCCGGGTTCCGGCCGGCCCTCGACGCGCTCCGCGAGGGGGCGTATCCGTATGGTCAGCAGGAGCGGCAGGGACAGCGCGAAGAGGAGGCCCGCGACGGTGAAGGCGGCCGCCGCGCCTCCGAGTCCCATGGCCAGGCCGCCGATGGGCGGGCCCGCGATCTGGCTGAGGCGCATGGACAGGGAGCGCATACCGGCGACACGGGCGAGCTGGTCGGCGCTGGTGATCCGCGGTGGGAGGGCCCCGATCGCGGGTACGAACAGCGCGTCCACGGCGCCGAAGACGAGCGCCACCGCGACCAGGAGCCACAGGGCCGGCGCGGTCAGTGCGATCGCGGCGGCCACCGAGAGGACGAGGAGACAGCGCAGTGCGTCGCTGCCGAGAAGGACGCGGCGCGGGTCGAGACGATCGGCCAGCACGCCTCCGCCCAGCATGAGTAACGCCCGCGGCAGTGCCGCGGCGGCCATGACGAGGCCGACCTCGGTGGGGCCGGCGGCCTTCTGGGCGGACCAGCCGAGAGCGACGAAGTACACGCTGTCACCGACGAGGGAAGCGGTGTACGCGGTGAGCCAGCGCAGCACGTTGCCGTCGCGATGGGCCGGTGGGGTGGCGCGTTCGGGCGGGGCTGTCTCTGCGGTGGCCATGTCGGGCTCCAGGAGTCGGGGACGACCGGGTCAGGTTCGGAACGGGAAGCCGTAGAGGTGCACGGACACGTGCTCGCGGTCCGCTGTGTCGCCGGCCGCCTTGGCGGCCTTGCCACGCTCCCGCCAGCGCCGGGTCAGCGCCTGAAGCTCGTCGCTCATCTCGGCGAGTTCGGCGGGGGTGAGGTCGAGCATCCATTCGGAGCTGAACGCGGCGTCGGTCCAGGCCTTGCCCCAGGCGGCCGTCTGGTCCAGGTACGCGCGGTACTGGGCGGTGCGGGTGTCGAGGATGCCGCGGGTCACCGCGCCGACGGCGGCGGACCCTTCGGGCGTGTCCGCGAAGTCCGAGTTGCGGAAGCCCCAGCCCTCCTCCGACGCCACCTGCCACCACCGCTCACGGCCGTCGGTGCTCCGGCCGCTCGCCTCGGTCACGAAGCCGTGCTCGGCGAGCTTGCGCAGGTGGTAACTGACCAGCGACGGCGCCTGGTCGACCTGCTCGGCGAGCTGGGACGCGGTCGCGGTGCCCGCGGCGTACAGCAGCCGGTAGAGCTGCATCCGCAGTGGGTTGGTGAACGCCTTCAGCCGGGACAGGTCGGTGATCTGCTCGGGTTCGTGCTTCGGTCGCATACCCGCACCGTAGATGTGAAGCATAATTTGCGCAATGTATATTTCATATCTGCGGCGGTGGGGAGCCCGGCTCCGTCCCGGCGGGACCGTCCGGGGTGAGCTGTGCGGGGCCTGGCGGAGCAGGAGGCCGGTGTTGCATGAAAATGATCGGTTTTCAGTCAGTTTTTGGCTGTGCGCTTAGCACTGTTCCTGCTCCCGGGGGTCCACTTCGGTAACTCGTTGCTTATGGGTGGGGTCGGTCTGTCACCCTGGCGGCATTGATCGAGGTGTATTCGCACGAACTGCCCGGGGAGCTGCCCATGAGGGCCATTCCGACGCAGCGGGAGACCCCGCGCGCCGTCTCGGAGGCGCCCGCGCGGGCGTGCGCGCGGGCGGACGCGGCGCTGTCCGGCGGCTCCCTCGCGCCGGGCACCGCGCGGGCCCTGGTGCGGGCGGCGCTCGCCGACTGGACGGAGCGCGCCCTGCCCGGTGCCGAACACCTCACCGCTCGCGCCGGCGACGACGCCACGCTGATCGCCAGCGAACTGGTCACCAACGCCGTCGTGCACGCCGGCACCGAGGTACGGCTGACCTGCCGCCTCGAGGAGGAGACCGGCGCCCTCGTCGTCGAGGTCACCGACCGCCACCCCTCCCGCGCCCCGCGCGGCGGCGAGCCGGAGGCACCGCCCTACGAGAACCCCGAGCACGGGCGCGGCCTGCGCCTCGTCGCCGCGCTCTCCGAGGCCTGGGGGATCACCTACCGCCCCGGCACCAAAACCATCTGGGCCCGGCTCCCCGCGGGAGGGGACCTCGCGGCGGACGGCACGGAGGACGCGGAGGAGAGTGCGGAGAACGCGGAGGGAACGGAGAGCGCAGGGAGCGCGGGTATCCCGTTCGACGCGTACGTGTGGGAGGCGGAGCCGGAGTCCGGCGGCGAGGGGTGGCGTGCGCCCCGGCCGTACCGGCGGGACGGGGCCTGGCTCGGGCGTGGGGCGCTGTCCTTCCTCGCCGAGGCGTCCGATCTGCTCGCCGGCCAGCTGGACGAGGACCTGGTCGCCGCGCTCACCGGGCAGCTGATCGTGCCGCGGCTGGCGGACTGGTGCGCGGTGTGGCTCGAGGACGAGACCACCGGCCACGGCGGCTGGAGCGACGGGGCACGGGCCGACGGGCCCCGCCTCGCCCGTGTCTGGCACGCCGACGAGGGCCGCGTCGAGGAGCTGAGCCGGGCGCTGGAGCAGGATCCGCCGCCTCCCTCCGATCCGCTGAGCACCGGACCGGTCGTCTACCCCTGGCCGGAGAAGGCGCTCCACCTGACCGAGGGCCACGAGGAGGACACCGGTCCCGGTACCGCTCTCGCCTACCGACTCGTCGCCGGTGGCCGGCCGCTGGGGACGCTGGTGATCGGGCGGGCCGGGATCGGGCGGTTCCCGGACGAGGTCACCGGGCTGGTGGAGGATCTCGGGCGGCGCGTGGCGCTCGCCATCGGCGCCGCCCGGCAGTACGCCCGCCAGGCCACCATCAGCGCCGTGCTCCAGCGCGGGCTGCTGCCCGGTGCCGTCGCCGAGATCCCCGGCGTGCGCTCCGCCCTCGTCTACGAGCCCCATGACAAGGGTGGACCGAGCGGCGACTTCTACGACCTGTTCCCGGCCGGGCCGGGCCGCTGGTGCTTCGCCATCGGCGACGTCCAGGGCAAGGGCCCCGAGGCGGCCGTCGTCATCGGGCTGGTCCGCCCCTGGCTGCGGCTGCTCGCCCGCGAGGGCTACCGCGTCGCGGACGTCCTCGACCGCCTCAACCAACTGCTCCTCGACGACGCCACGGAGGCCGCCGACGCCGCGGCCCGCGCGCTCGTCGCCGCCGGCGCCCGTCCGACCGCCCCCGGGGACGGCCCCCAGACCCGCTTCCTCTCCCTGCTCTACGGCGAACTCACCCTCGTCGAGGGCGGTGCCCGTGTCACCCTCGCCTCCGCCGGACACCCCCTGCCGCTGCTGCTCGCCCCCGACGGGGCGGTCCGTACCGTGGCCCGGTCGCAGACTCTGCTCGGGGTCGTCGAGGACGCCACCTACACCAGCGACTCCTTCGAGCTGCGCTCCGGCGACACCCTGCTCTGCGTCACCGACGGCGTCACCGAGCGGCGCTCCGGCTCCCGCCAGTTCGACGACGGCGACGGGCTCGCCGCCGCGCTGGCCGGCTGCGCCGGGCTGGACGCCGACCTGATAGCGGAACGCATCAGCGGGCTGGTCCACGAGTTCGGGGCGCGGCCGCCGGAGGACGATCTCGCCCTGCTGGTGCTCCAGGCGGACTGACGCCCGGGGCGCCGACGGCGCGGGAAGGGACCGGAGCGAGTGCGGGACAATGGAGCACATGCCTTCCGCACTCCCCGACGGCGAGCCCGTCCCCGCCGACGGCGCGCTGCCCGCGTCCGCGCTCGCCGGGGCCGCGGGCCGCCCCCTCGGGTTCTATCTGCACGTTCCGTACTGCGCGACCCGCTGCGGCTACTGCGACTTCAACACCTACACCGCCACCGAGCTGCGCGGCAGCGGCGGGGTGCTCGCCTCCCGCGACAACTACGCCGAGACCCTGATCGACGAGGTCCGCCTGGCCCGCAAGGTGCTCGGCGACGACCCGCGCGAGGTCCGCACGGTGTTCGTCGGCGGCGGCACCCCCACCCTGCTGGCCGCCGACGACCTCGTGCGGATGCTGGGCGCGATCCGCGACGAGTTCGGGCTGGCGGCGGACGCCGAGGTCACCACCGAGGCGAACCCCGAGTCGGTCGACCCGGCCTACCTGGCGGCCCTGCGCGAGGGCGGCTTCAACCGGGTCTCCTTCGGCATGCAGAGCGCCCGGCAGCACGTGCTGAAGGTCCTCGACCGCACGCACACCCCCGGCCGCCCGGAAGCGTGTGTCGCCGAGGCGCGGGCGGCGGGTTTCGAGCACGTCAACCTCGACCTGATCTACGGCACCCCCGGCGAGTCCGACGACGACTGGCGGGCCTCGCTGGACGCGGCCCTCGGCGCCGGGCCCGACCACGTCTCCGCGTACGCGCTCATCGTCGAGGAGGGCACGCAGCTCGCCCGCCGCATCCGGCGCGGTGAGGTGCCGATGACCGACGACGACGTGCACGCGGACCGGTACCTGATCGCCGAGGAGGCCCTGTCGGCGGCCGGCTTCGACTGGTACGAGGTGTCGAACTGGGCCACCTCCGACGCGGGGCGCTGCCTGCACAACGAGCTGTACTGGCGCGGCGCGGACTGGTGGGGCGCGGGGCCCGGGGCGCACTCGCACGTGGGCGGGGTGCGCTGGTGGAACGTGAAGCACCCCGGCGCGTACGCGGCTGCGCTGGCGGCGGGGCGGTCACCGGGGGCCGGGCGGGAGGTCCTGTCGGACGAGGACCGGCGGGTGGAGCGGATCCTGCTGGAGCTGCGGCTGGAGGAAGGGGTTCCGCTCGCTCTTCTCCGTGCGGAGGGGCTGGAGGCCGCCCGCCGCGCCTTGGCGGACGGGCTGCTGCGGCAGGAGCCGTACGACGAGGGCCGCGCGGCCCTCACCCTGCGGGGGCGGTTGCTGGCGGACGCGGTGGTGCGGGACCTGGTGGACTGAGCGGATGCCCGGGGAGGTTTTTCGCCCCCGCCGCCCTTTCCCTTCCCGTCCCTGGGGGCTGCGCCCCCAGACCCCCCTTTCGGCCTGAACGGCCTCGTCCTCAAACGCCGGACGGGCTGAAAAACCAGCCCCTCCGGTGTCAGGAAGGGGCCGTCACGAAGTCGATCAACTCCTCGACCCGGCCCAGCAGCGCCGGCTCCAGGTCCCGGTACGAGCGCACCGAGCCGAGGATCCGCTGCCACGCCTCCCCCGTGTTCGCCACGCGCCAGCCCAGCGCCCGGCACACCCCCGTCTTCCAGTCCTGGCCGTGCGGCACCCGGGGCCACGCCTCGATGCCCAGGGACGACGGCTTCACCGCCTCCCAGACGTCGATGTACGGATGGCCCACCACCAGGGCGTGCTCGCTGGTGACCGACTCCGCGACGCGCCACTCCTTCGAACCCGGCACCAGGTGGTCCACCAGGACGCCCAGCCGCGCGTCCGGACCCGGGCCGAACTCCTCGACGATCACGGGCAGGTCGTCGACGCCCTCCAGGTACTCCACGACCACGCCCTCGATGCGCAGGTCGTCGCCCCACACCTTCTCGACCAGTTCGGCGTCGTGACGGCCCTCGACGTAGATGCGCCCGGCGCGCGCCACGCGCGCGCGTGCGCCCGGGACGGCCACCGAACCGGATGCCGTACGGGTCGGACGCGCCGGGCCCGCGGCGGGCCGCACCAGCGTCACCGTGCGGCCCTCCAGCAGGAAGCCGCGCGGCTCCAGCGGGAAGACCCGGTGCTTGCCGAAGCGGTCCTCCAGGGTCACCGTGCCCGCCTCGCAGCGGATCACCGCGCCGCAGAATCCGCTGCCGGGCTCCTCCACCACCAGACCGGGCTCGGCCGGGACCTCGGGGACGGGCCGGGACTTCTTCCAACCGGGGGTCAGGTCAGGGGAGTACTGGCGCATTCTGATGACGATAGGAGAACCGGGTCCCCGTTCGGCCGAAGGGTCAGCCCGACACGCCGAAACGAGCCGCGAGGGCGTCGCGTTGGGCCCGTACGAACGCCGCGTCCACCACCGCTCCGTGACCGGGTACGTACACTGCGTCCTCGCCGCCCAGGGCCAGCAGCCGGTCCAGGGCGGCCGGCCACCGCGACGGGACGGCGTCGGGGCCCGCCTGCGGGTCGCCGGACTCCTCCACCAGGTCGCCGCAGAAGACCACCTCCGGGTCGCCGGGCACCAGCACCGCCAGATCGTGCGCCGTGTGCCCGGGACCCACGTTCGCGAGGAGGGCCTGCCGTCCGCCGCCCAGGTCGAGGGTCCACTCGCCGGACACCGTGTGCCGGGGGCGGACCAGCGACAGCGCGTCCACGGCCTCCTCCGCCGCCCGCGCGTCCAGACCCTCGCGCTCCGCGTCCGCGCGCAGTTCCTCGCGCCCCCGCGCCAGCACCGTGTCCACGCCCACCGCGCCGAACACCTCCGCGCCCGCGAACACCGCCGCCCCCAGCACATGGTCGAAATGGGGGTGGGTGAGCGCGAGATGTGTCACACGCCCACCGGCGAGCGTCTGCGCCCGTGCCCGCAACCGGGCGCCCTCGCCCAGGCTCGAACCGGCGTCCACGAGCAGCGCCGCGCCCGCGCCGACGACGAGCCCCGCCGTGCAGTCCCACACCGGCAGCCGGCACCGGCCCACTCCCGGCGCCAGCCGTTCCCATCCCGACTCTTCCCAACTCACCGTCATACCGCGACGCTAATCGCCCACGGCTTCCCCGCGCGACGGTGTGGGACCGGCCTTGCCCAGGGTGTACCCACCGGCCGTACACTGGGCGGGGAAGTCTGGCACTCGCGTGCGAAGAGTGCCAGGACATTCAGGGAACGGACCGGGCGGAAGGCTTCTGGAGGTGTGCGCCGTGCTCAGTGAACGCAGGCTCCAGGTGCTGCGCGCCATCGTCCAGGACTACGTCGGAACCGAGGAGCCCGTCGGCTCCAAGGCCCTCACCGAACGGCACAACCTGGGCGTCTCCCCGGCCACCGTGCGCAACGACATGGCGGCCCTGGAGGACGAGGGGTTCATCGCCCAGCCGCACACCAGCGCCGGGCGCATCCCCACCGACAAGGGCTACCGGCTCTTCGTGGACAAGCTCGCAGGCGTCAAGCCGATGACCGCGCCCGAGCGGCGCGCCATCCAGAACTTCCTCGAGGGCGCCGTCGACCTGGACGACGTCGTGGCCCGCACGGTGCGGCTGCTCGCGCAGCTCACCCGGCAGGTCGCCGTCGTGCAGTACCCGTCGCTGACCCGCTCGACCGTGCGGCACGTGGAGCTGCTCCAGATGGCGCCCGCGCGCGCCATGCTGGTGCTGATCACGGACACCGGGCGGGTCGAGCAGCGCATGATCGACTGTCCGGCGCCGATCGGCGAGGCGACCCTGGGGGATCTGCGGGCGCGGCTCAACAGCCGTGTCGCGGGCCGCCGTTTCACCGATGTACCGTCTCTCGTCGAGGATCTCCCCGAGGCCTTCGACCCCGAGGAGCGCGGTACGGTCTCGACCGTGCTCTCCACCCTCCTGGAGACGCTCGTCGAGGACAACGAGGAGCGGCTGATGATCGGCGGTACCGCCAATCTGACCCGCTTCGGACACGACTTCCCCCTCGTGATCCGGCCCGTGCTGGAGGCGCTCGAGGAGCAGGTCGTGCTCCTCAAGCTGCTGGGCGAGGCGAAGGATCCGGGCGTGACCGTGCGTATCGGCCACGAGAACGCCCACGAGGGACTCAACTCCACCTCAGTGGTGTCGGTGGGCTACGGTTCGGGCGGCGAGGCTGTTGCCAAGCTCGGCGTGGTCGGTCCGACCCGCATGGATTACCCGGGAACGATGGGAGCGGTACGCGCAGTGGCACGGTACGTCGGACAGATCCTGGCGGAGTCGTAGTGGCCACGGACTACTACGCCGTACTCGGCGTGCGCCGCGACGCTTCGCAGGAGGAGATCAAAAAGGCCTTCCGGCGGCTCGCCCGCGAGCTGCATCCGGACGTCAACCCGGATCCGAAGACCCAGGAGCGGTTCAAGGAGATCAACGCCGCCTACGAGGTGCTGTCGGACCCGCAGAAGAAGCAGGTCTACGACCTCGGCGGCGACCCGCTCCAGCAGGCCGGGGCCGGCGGCGGCGCGGGCGGCTTCGGCGCGGGCGGCTTCGGGAACTTCTCCGACATCATGGACGCGTTCTTCGGCACGGCGTCGCAGCGCGGTCCGCGCTCGCGCACCCGCCGCGGCCAGGACGCGATGATCCGGATCGAGGTCGAGCTGGACGAGGCCGCGTTCGGCACGACCAAGGACATCCAGGTCGACACGGCGATCGTGTGCACCACGTGCAGCGGTGAGGGCGCCGCGCCGGGGACCAGCGCGCAGACCTGTGACATGTGCCGCGGCCGCGGTGAGGTCTCGCAGGTCACCCGGTCCTTCCTGGGCCAGGTCATGACCTCGCGCCCCTGCCCGCAGTGCCAGGGCTTCGGCACCGTCGTCCCGAACCCGTGCCCGGAGTGCGCCGGCGACGGACGCGTCCGCTCCCGCCGCACCCTGACCGTGAAGATCCCGGCCGGTGTCGACAACGGCACCCGGATCCAGCTGGCCGGCGAGGGTGAGGTCGGCCCCGGCGGCGGTCCCGCCGGCGACCTGTACGTCGAGATCCACGAGCTGCCGCACAGCACCTTCCAGCGGCGCGGCGACGACCTGCACTGCACGGTCACCATCCCGATGACGGCGGCCGCCCTCGGCACCAAAGTGCCGCTGGAGACGCTGGACGGCATGGAGGAGGTCGACATCCGGCCCGGCACCCAGTCAGGCCAGTCGATCCCGCTGCACGGCCGGGGCGTCACGCATCTGCGCGGCGGCGGCCGGGGCGACCTCGTCGTGCACGTGGAGGTGCAGACCCCGAGCAAGCTCGACCCCGAACAGGAACGACTGCTGCGCGAACTCGCCAAGCTCCGCGGCGAGGAGCGCCCGCTGGGCCAGTTCCAGCCGGGGCAGCAGGGGCTGTTCTCCCGGTTGAAGGACGCTTTCAACGGGCGCTGACGCGGGCGACACCGACGGTGCTGCGCGCGGGGGCCGGAAACGGCTCCCGCGGTGCCCCGGGAGCTGCTCTGAAGGTGCCCCGGGCACGGCCTGCGCCAAGGGCAAGGGTCGATTAAGCCCTGATTCGGAGATGTCCGAAGGACGTGGCAACATGCCGTCATGTCCTTGGCGCTCACCGATCTCCTTCCGCACCCCGTCGTGCAGGCCCCCATGGCGGGCGGTGTCTCCGTGCCGCAGCTCGCCGCGGCCGTCTCCGAGGCGGGCGGGCTCGGTTTCCTGGCCGCCGGGTACAAGACCGCGGACGGGATGTACCAGGAGATCAAACAGCTGCGCGGACTGACCGGCCACCCGTTCGGCGTCAACGTCTTCATGCCGCAGCCCGAGACGCCCGACCCGGCCGCCGTCGGCGTCTACGCCCACCAGCTGGCCGGTGAGGCCTCCTGGTACGAGACCGAACTCGGTGACCCCGACAGCGGCCGCGACGACGGCTACGACGCCAAACTCGCCGTCCTGCTCGACGACCCGGTGCCGGTGGTGTCGTTCCACTTCGGTGTGCCGACCCGCGAGGCCCTGGACTCCCTGCGCCGCGTCGGCACGTTCACCCTGGTCACCGCCACCACAGCCGAGGAGGCGCGGGCCGTGGAGCGGGCGGGCGCCGACGCGGTGATCGCGCAGGGCGTCGAGGCCGGCGGCCACCAGGGCACCCACCGGGACCTCCCGGAGAACGACGGCTCCGGCATCGGACTGCTGTCCCTGGTCGCCGAGGTGCGGGAGACGGTGGGCATCCCGATCGTCGCCGCCGGCGGCATCATGCGCGGCAGCCAGATCGCCGCGGTGCTCGCGGCCGGTGCCTCGGCGGCCCAGCTCGGCACCGCCTTCGTCGCCGCCCACGAGTCCGGCGCGCACGCCCTGCACAAGCAGGCGCTGACCGACCCCCTGTACGTCCGCACCGAACTGACCCGCGCCTTCTCGGGACGCCCGGCCCGCGGCCTGGTCAACCGGTTCCTGCGCGAACACGGCCCGTACGCGCCCGCCGCCTACCCGGACGTCCACCATCTCGCCGCGCCGCTGCGCAGGGCCGCCGCCAAGGCGGGGGACGCACAGGGCATGGCACTGTGGGCGGGACAGGGCCACCGGATGGCCCGGGAGCTGCCCGCCGGGCAGCTGGTGGAGGTGCTGGTCGCCGAACTCGCCGCCGCCCGGACGGCGTTGTCGGCGGGGGGTGCCGGATGACCGCGCCGGTCTTCGTGGTGGAGCACTTCGACACGGACGGCTCCGGACACCATGTGCTCGACGGCCCCGAGGGGCGGCACGCCGTCTCCGTGAAGAGGCTGCGGGCCGGGGAGAGCGTCGTCCTCACCGACGGCGCGGGCCGCAGGGCCGAGGGCGAGGTGACCGGCACCGAGGGCAAGGACCGGCTGATCGTGCGCCTCGGGGACGTCGTCGAGGAGCCCGTGGAGTCGCCCCGGATCACCGTCGTCCAGGCGCTGCCCAAGGGCGACCGGGGCGAGCTGGCCGTGGAGACGATGACCGAGGTCGGCGTCGACGCGATCGTGCCGTGGTCCGCGGCACGCTGCGTCACACAGTGGAAGGGCGAGCGCGGACTGAAGTCCCTCGGCAAATGGCGGGCGACGGCCCGGGAGGCCGGCAAGCAGTCCCGCCGGGCGCGCTTCCCGGAGGTCGCGGACGCGGCGACGACCAAGCAGGTTGCCTCACTTCTCGCCGAAGCGGACTTCGCCGCCGTGCTCCACGAGAGCGGCACCGAACCCCTCGCGACCGCCGAACTCCCCGACTCCGGCAGCATCGTGCTGGTCGTCGGCCCCGAAGGCGGGGTCTCGCCGGAGGAGTTGGCGCTCTTCGCGCAGGCCGGCGCCAGGCCCTACCGCCTGGGCCGCAGCGTCCTGCGCACCTCCACCGCAGGCACCGCCGCCACGGCCGTCCTGCTGGCCCGCACGGGCCGCTGGTCCTGACGGCCCCGGCCGGCCGTGTGCGGGAGACGGCTCACTCCACGGTGGTGAGGAGTGGCCGTATGCGCCCTACCGTCACGCGTGGGGCGGTGGCAGGCTGCCGGGCATGGGGGCATTGAGGTGGGTTCGGGACGGGACGCGGTGGCGGCGGGCGGTGCCGGCCGTCGGGTTCGTCGTGGTCGTCGTGGGCGGGGCCGTGGCGTGCGAGCCGGGTTCGGTCGGCACGGCGGCGGTGGCGTACACGACCGACGAGACGGTCACCCGGGAGCTCAACCGGCAGAAGGCCGGGGTGCGTTGGCTCAGCTGCACCGCCTCCTACGGGAACCAGGACGGCGCGTCGTCGCGGCCCGCGAGTGAGGACGCCGCGGCCACCGTGGACTGCGACGGGGAGACCGAGGACGGCAAGGAGATCACCGTCACCGGGAAGATCACCCATGCCGTCGACGGCGCCTGTGTGCGCGGGGACATCACCGCGGAAGTGGACGGCGAGCAGTGGTTCCGGGTCGACGGTCTGGGCGACTGCGACGCCACCAGCCCGCCCGCGGTGGGCGAGCCCACGAACCGCGGTCCGCGGCCCACCGTCACCGTGACGGTCACCACGACCGTGTGGTGCGAGCAGTACCCGTCCTGTCGCCCCGTCGAGGGCAAGTGATCCAAACCTCTGTCCAGGCCGACCGCGCGTGCATAGGGTGATCGAGTGACACAGTCTGCATCGGTCGCCCCCGCCGCGTATCTCCGGTTCCCGCATCCGCACGGCGAGTTGGTCGCCTTCACCGCCGAGGACGACGTGTGGCTCGCCCCGCTCGACGGCGGCCGGGCCTGGCGGGTGAGCGCCGACAACGTGCCGGTGACGCTCCCCCGTATCTCGCCCGACGGCACCACCGTCGCCTGGACCTCCACCCGTGACGGCGCCCCCGAGGTGCACACCGCGCCCGTCGAGGGCGGTCCCGGTCGGCGCCTGACGTACTGGGGGAGCGGGAAGACCCAGGTGCGCGGCTGGACCCCGGACGGGAAGGTCCTCGCGCTCAGCACCCAGGGCCAGGCCAGTCTGCGCCGCACCTGGGCCCGCGCGATCCCCCTCGACGGCGGGCCCGCCACCACCCTGCCGTACGGCCCCGTCGGCGACGTCGCCCACGGGCCGCGCACGGTCCTGCTGTCCGCGACGATGGGCCGCGAGGCCGCCTGGTGGAAGCGGTACCGGGGCGGCACGGCGGGCAAGCTGTGGATCGCGCAGGAGACCGGCGACGGTGCCGACGACCCGGCCGGCGGTTCAGGAGAGTTCGTCCGGCTGCACGGCGACCTCGACGGGAACATCGAGTGCCCGTTGTGGGTGGGGATGGGGGTCCCCCCTGTTCATGGGGGTCCCCCCTGTTCGAGCAAAGCCGAGAACTTGGGGGAGGAGCCGAGAACTTGGGGGAGGGTCGGGTTCCTCTCCGACCACGAGGGCACCGGCGCGCTGTACTCCTCCCTCGCCGACGGGTCCGACCTGCGCCGGCACACCCCCCTCGGGGGTTTCTACGCCCGGCACGCCGCCACCGACGGCACCCGCGTCGTGTATTCCTGCGCCGGTGAACTGTGGATCCTCGACGACCTGGACGGGGCCGAACCGCGCCGGCTCGACATCCGGCTGGGCGGGCAGCGCGTCGACCTCCAGCCGTTCCCGGTGAACGCCGCCCGCTGGTTCGGTTCCGCCTCCCCCGACCACACCGCGCGCGGCAGCGCCGTCTGCGTGCGCGGCACCGTCCACTGGGTCACCCACCGCTCCGGTCCCGCCCGCGCGCTCGCCGCCACCCCCGGCGTACGGGCCCGCCGCCCGCGCACCTTCCGCGCGGACGGCGAGGAATGGGTGGTGTGGGTGACGGACGCCGACGGCGACGACGCCCTGGAGTTCGCCCCCGCCACCGGCCTCGCCCCCGGAGCGACCCCGCGCCGGATCGCCGCCGGACAGCTCGGCCGCGTCCTGGGCCTCGCCATGGCCCCCGACGGCAGCCGCGCCGCGGTCGCCTCGCACGACGGCCGGGTCCTGCTCGTCGAGCGGGAGACCGGCGAGGTCCGCGAGGTCGACCGCAGCGAGCACGGCGACGTCTCCGGGCTGACCTTCTCGCCCGACTCCGCCTGGCTCGCCTGGTCCCATCCCGGCCCCCGCCCGCTCAGCCAGCTGCGGCTCGCCAACACCACCGACCTGTCGGTCACCGAGGCGACCCCGCTGCGCTTCCAGGACTACGCGCCCGCGTTCACCCTCGACGGCAAGCACCTCGCCTTCCTGTCGACCCGCTCCTTCGACCCCGTCTACGACGAGCACGTCTTCGACCTCGCCTTCGTCGAGGGCGACCGCCCGCACCTGATCCCCCTCGCCGCGACGACGCCGTCCCCGTTCGGCCCGCAGCGGCACGGCCGTCCCTTCGAGACGCCGGAGCGGGACGAGACCCCCGACAGCGAGGGCACCCCCACCACCCGTATCGACCTCGAGGGGCTGGCCGACCGGATCGTGCCGTTCCCGGTCGAGGCCGCCCGCTACTCCAACCTGCGCGCCGCCAAGGACGGGGTGCTGTGGCTGCGGCACCCGGTGAGCGGTGTGCTCGGCGCCTCCAGGGCCACCCCCGACGACCCCGACCCCAAGACCGAGCTGGAGCGCTACGACCTCGCCCAGCAGCGCATCGAGCATCTGGCCGTGGACGCGGACCACTTCGAGGTCAGCGGCGACGGCAAGCGGGTGCTGCTGTGGACCGACGGGCGGCTGAAGGTCGTCCCCAGCGACCGGCGCGCGCCGAACGACGACGACAGCGACGGCAACATCACCGTCGACCTCGACCGGGTGCGCCAGTTCGTCGACCCGGCCGCCGAGTGGCGGCAGATGTTCGACGAGGCCGGCCGCATCATGCGGGACAACTACTGGCGGCCGGACATGAACGGCGTCGACTGGGGCGGCGTCCTCGACCGCTACCGGCCCGTCCTCGACCGGCTCGCCACCCACGACGACCTGGTCGACCTCCTCTGGGAGGTGCAGGGCGAACTCGGCACCTCGCACGCCTACGTCACACCGAGCGGCGGCTACGGCGGCGGTGCCCGGCAGGGCCTGCTCGGCGCGGACATCTCCCGTCATGAGGACGGCAGGTGGCGCGTCGACCGGATCCTCCCCGCGGAGACCTCCGACCCGCAGGGCCGCTCCCCGCTGGCCGCGCCCGGCGTCGCGATCCGCATCGGTGACGCCATCGTCGCCGTGGCCGGACAGCCGGTCGACCCGGTAACCGGACCGGCGCCGCTGCTGGTCGGCACCGCGGGCAAACCGGTCGAGCTGACCGTCTCCCCGGCCGGCGGCGGGGACCCGCGGCACGCGGTCGTCGTCCCCGTCGCCGACGAGGAGCCGCTGCGCTACCACGCCTGGGTCGCCGACCGCCGGGCCCACGTCCACGAACTGTCCGGTGGCCGGCTCGGCTACATCCACGTGCCCGACATGCAGGCCCCCGGCTGGGCCCAGATCCACCGCGACCTGCGGGTCGAGGTGACCCGCGAAGGCCTGATCGTGGACGTCCGGGAGAACCGCGGCGGGCACACCTCCCAGCTCGTCGTCGAGAAGCTGGCCCGGCGGATCGTCGGCTGGGGCCTGCCGCGCGGCATGCGTGCGGACAGCTACCCGCAGGACGCGCCGCGCGGTCCCGTCGTCGCCGTCGCCAACGAGTTCTCCGGCTCCGACGGCGACATCGTCAACGCGGCGATCAAGGCGCTCGGTATCGGCCCGGTCGTCGGCACCCGCACCTGGGGCGGCGTCATCGGCATCGACAGCCGCTACCGGCTCGTCGACGGCACCCTCGTCACCCAGCCCAAGTACGCCTTCTGGCTGGAGGGGTACGGCTGGGGCGTGGAGAACCACGGCGTGGACCCGGACGTCGAGGTGGTGCAGCGCCCGCAGGACCATGCGGCGGGGCGGGACGCGCAGCTGGACGAGGCGGTCCGGCTGGCGCTGGCGGCCCTGGAGGAGAACCCCGCGAAACAGCCGCCGTCCCTTTCCTGACGGCCGGGACGGATACGATGCCCGGGTAGGCGATCAACCGGGCGAGGAGGCACACCCATGGCAGGGGAACCGCAGGACGACTGTCTGTTCTGCAAGATCGTCGCCGGGCAGGTTCCGTCGACGATCGTCCGCGAGACGGAGACGACCGTCGCGTTCCGCGACATAAACCCGCAGGCGCCGACGCACGTCCTGGTCATTCCCAAGGCGCACCACAAGGACGCGGCGGCCCTGGCCGTGGCCGCTCCCGAGGTCGCGGCGGACGTCCTGCGGGAGGCCCAGGCCGTCGCGGACCAGGAGCAACTGGAGAGCCACCGCATCGTCTTCAACACCGGCAGCGGTGCCGGACAGACCGTCTGGCACGCGCACGCCCATGTCCTGGGCGGCCGCGGTCTCGAGTGGCCCCCCGGATAGGCGACTCCTTGTCCGTACGCGAACTGGTGGTGCTCGGCACCGCCAGCCAGGTCCCCACCCGCCATCGCAACCACAACGGCTACCTGCTGCGCTGGGACGGTGAGGGCATCCTGTTCGACCCCGGCGAGGGCACCCAGCGCCAGATGCTGCGAGCCGGGGTCGCCGCGCACGACCTGAACCGGATCTGCGTCACCCACTTCCACGGCGACCACTCGCTCGGCCTCGCCGGAGTGATCCAGCGCATCAACCTTGACCGGGTGCCGCACCCGGTCACCGCCCACTACCCGGGCTCCGGGCAGCGCTTCTTCGACCGGCTGCGCTACGCCACCGCCTACCGTGAGACGGTCGGCATCACCGAGGCACCGGTCGGCGCCGACGGCCCGCTCGCCCGCACCGCCGGGTACACCCTGGAAGCGCGGAAACTGTCGCACCCCGTGGAGTCGTACGGCTACCGGCTGGTCGAACCCGACGGCCGGCGGATGCTGCCCGACCGGCTCGCCGCGCACGGCATCAAGGGCCCGGACGTCGGCCGCATCCAGCGCGAGGGCACGCTCGACGGGGTCCCGCTGGAGGACGTGAGCGAGGTGCGGCGCGGCCAGCGGTTCGCGTTCGTCATGGACACCCGGCTCTGTGCGGGGGTGTACGCGCTGGCCGAGGGCTGCGACCTGCTCGTCATCGAGTCCACGTTCCTCGACGAGGACGAGGAACTCGCCGTCGAGCACGGCCATCTGACGGCCGGCCAGGCGGCCCGGGTGGCGCGGGACGCGGGCGTGCGGCACCTGGTGCTCACCCACTTCAGCCAGCGCTACGGCGACCCGGAGGAGTTCGAACGGCAGGCGCGGGCCGCCGGGTACGAGGGGGAACTGACCGTGGCGCGTGACCTGCTGCGGGTACCGCTCCCCAAGCGCCGGTGAGATCGCCGTACGATATTTCGATGCCCGTACCCAAAGCCGAACTGCACCTTCACATCGAAGGCACCCTCGAGCCCGAGCTCGCCTTCGCCCTCGCCGCACGCAACGGCGTCGAACTGCCCTACGCCGACACCGACGCCCTGCGCGAGGCGTACCGGTTCGAGGACCTCCAGTCGTTCCTGAACCTGTACTACGAACTCATGGCGGTGCTGCGCACCGAGCAGGACTTCGAGGACCTCGCCGACGCCTACCTGGCCCGCGCCGCCGCCCAGGGCGTGCGGCACGCGGAGATCTTCTTCGACCCGCAGGCCCATCTGGCCCGGGGTGTCGCCATGGACACGGTGGTCGACGGGCTGTGGCGGGCCCTGGAACGCGGGGAGCGGACGCACGGCGTCTCGACCCGGCTGATCATGTGCTTCCTGCGGGACGAGTCCGCCGAGTCGGCCCTGGCGGCCCTGGACGCAGCCAAGCCCCACCTGGACCGGATCACCGGTGTCGGCCTCGACTCGGCCGAGGTCGGACACCCGCCGGCGAAGTTCCGCGAGGTGTACGAGGCGGCCGCCGCGCTCGGACTGCGGCGGGTGGCGCACGCCGGTGAGGAGGGACCGCCGGAGTACATCACCGAGGCGCTGGACGTCCTCGGCGTCGAACGCGTCGATCACGGACTGCGCTGCATGGAGGACCCGGCGCTGGTGGAGCGGCTGGTGCGGGACCGCGTTCCGCTGACCCTGTGCCCGCTGTCCAACGTCCGGCTGCGCACCGTGGACACCCTCGCCGACCACCCGCTGCCCGCGATGCTCGACGCCGGCCTGCTGTGCACGGTGAACTCCGACGACCCCGCCTACTTCGGCGGCTACGCCGGGGACAACTTCGACGCGGTGCGCGACACGCTCGGCCTCGGCCCGGAGCGGCTGCGCGAACTGGCCCGCAACTCCTTCCTCGCCGCGTTCCTGGACGACGACGAGGAGCGCCGGGCGCGCTACCTCGCCGAGGTGGAGGCCTACGTTTTCCCGTAGTTCCCGCAGTTCCCGCAGTTCCCGGCGCCGAGCACGTCGTCCCCGTCTCATTGGCGGCCCCTGTTCGCCTATTTGACCTCTGTTCCCATGCCTGAATGACGTTCGTGCGGGGAGACAGCGCGGGTGGGCCTCGGCACGGGAACGGGGGCGGCGTCCTCCGGCCGTCGGCCCCGCCGACCGCAAGGCCTCGCCCGCCACCGGCCTGGACCTCGTAGGAGCTGCCCCGTGACCGTGCCGACCACCCGCGACCTGACCGTCACCGAGGTACGGCTCACGCCGATCCTGGTCGCCGACCCGCCGCTGCTGAACACCCAGGGAGTGCACCAGCCGTACACGCCCCGGCTGGTCGTCGAGATCGTCACGGCGGACGGGACCACCGGCGTGGGGGAGACCTACGGCGACACCGAGTACCTGGAGATCGCCCACCCCTTTGCCGAACAGCTGGAGGGACGCCAGATCACGGATGTGAACGGCCTCTTCATGTACCTGGACGCGGTCTCCGTGGCGGCCTCCCGGGTGGAGAACGCCGTCGACGTCGGCGGGCTGCGCGGCGTGCAGACCGCCGACAAGCTGCGGCTGTCCATCGCCTCCGCCTTCGAGGTCGCCTGCCTCGACGCCCTCGGCAAGGCGCTCGGACTGCCCGTGCACGCCCTGCTCGGCGGCAAGGTCCGCGACGCCGTGGAGTACAGCGCGTACCTCTTCTACCGGTACGCCGACCACCCCGAGGGCGTCCCCGCCGAGAAGGACGACTGGGGTGCCGCCCTGGACCCGGCCGGCGTCGTCGCGCAGGCCCGTGCCTTCAAGGAGCGGTACGGCTTCACCTCGTTCAAGCTCAAGGGCGGCGTCTTCCCGCCCGAGGAGGAGATCGCCGCCGTCCGCGCCCTCGCCGAGGCCTTCCCCGGCCACCCGTTGCGGCTCGACCCCAACGGCGCCTGGTCCGTCGAGACCTCGGTCCGGGTGGCCGAGGAGGTCGGCGGGCTCCTGGAGTACCTGGAGGACCCGACGCTCGGCACCCCCGCCATGGCCGAGGTCGCCGCGCGCACCGGAGTGCCGCTCGCCACCAACATGTGCGTGACGACCTTCCCCGAGATCAAGGAGGCGTTCACCACGGACGCCGTCCAGGTCGTCCTCTCCGACCACCACTACTGGGGCGGACTGCGCAACACGCTGCACCTGGCCGCCGTCTGCCGCACCTTCGGCGTGGGCGTCTCCATGCACTCCAACACCCACCTGGGCATCAGCCTCGCCGCGATGACCCACGTCGCGGCCACCGTGCCGAACCTGCACCACGCCTGCGACTCCCACTACCCGTGGCAGTCCGAGGACGTGCTCACCGAACGCCTCCCCTTCGAGGACGGCACCGTGCGGGTGTCCGACGCCCCCGGTCTCGGCGTCACCCTCGACCACGACCGGCTCGCCGCCCTGCACCGGCGGTGGCTGGCGGACGACGGCGCGCTCCGCGACCGCGACGACGCGGCGGCCATGCGGGTCACCGACCCCGCGTGGGTCGCCCCGGCGGTGCCCCGCTGGTGAGGCGTCCCCGGCCGTGACGGACGGCGCGTCGTCAGTGTTGTCGGTGGATTGGTGCACACTGGCCAGAACCGCACCAGGCCAGGGAGCGCACCGTGAAGGCGTCCACCACGTCCACCACGTCAGCCGGAGAGGGAGTCACCGACAGCGCCCCCCGGGGTGTCATCGGCCACAGTGGCGTCCCGGCGGGGGCGCACGGCGTGCCCCACGTCGACCCGCTCGCCGCGCTGCGCACACCCGGCGACCCGCCCTGGGACGTCCACCTCACCGGCACCGTCTTCCTCGACATCGTCTTCACCGGGCTCGACTCCGCCCCGGTGCGCGGGACCGAGTCCTGGGCGCGCGGGATGGGGTCGAGCCCCGGCGGCGTCGCCAACATGGCCACCGCCCTCGCCCGCCTCGGCCTGCGCACCTCCCTCGCGGCGGCCTTCGGCGACGACCACTACGGGGAGTACTGCTGGGACGCCCTGGAGCAGGGCGAGGCCATCGACCTCTCCGCGTCGCGCACCGTGCCCGGCTGGCACTCCCCGGTCACCGTCTCCATGGCCTACGAGGGGGAGCGCACCATGGTCACCCACGGCCACGAACCACCCCCGGAGGACCCCTCCCACCGGTCGGCCTCCAGCAGCGGCAAGCTGCTCCCGCCCGGCGCGGACCTGTCGCCCTGCCCGCCCCGCGCGCGTGGCGCGGTCGCCTCCCTCGCCCCGGGCCGCAGCGAACCCTGGATCGCCCGCGCCGCGCGGCAGGGAACCAGGATCTTCGGTGACGTCGGCTGGGACGACACCGGCCTGTGGGACCTCGCCGCACTGCCCGACCTGCGGCACTGCGAGGCGTTCCTGCCGAACGCCGAGGAGGCCATGCGCTACACCGGCACCGACTGCCCCCGCGCCGCCGCGCACGCCCTCACCGAGTACGTGCCGGTCGCGGTGGTCACCCTCGGCGCGGACGGGGCGTACGCCGTGGACCGGCGCACCGGGGAGAGCGCCGAGGTGCCCGCCATCGCCGTGGAGGCCCTCGACCCGACCGGCGCGGGCGACGTCTTCGTGGCGGGCTTCGTCACCGGCAGCCTGGCCGGCTGGCCGCTCGCCGACCGCCTCGGCTTCGCCGGCCTGACCGCGGCCCTCTCCGTCCAGGAGTTCGGCGGCTCCCTGTCGGCGCCCGGCTGGTCGGAGATCGCGGCCTGGTGGCGGGAGGTCCAGTCCGTCGAGGGCCAGGACCCGGCCGCCCTGAGCCGGTACGCGTTCCTCGACGACCTGATCCCCGACGGCCTGATCCGCCCCTGGCCCCTCCGCAGAGCGGTCCCCACCATCGGCTTCGGCCGGTCCACCTGACCCGCGCCCCCGGCCGTCACCTCCTGCCCACCGGTCCGCAACCGCCCCGCTGGGAAAAGGTCTACGGGGTTGTCACCCCCGCGTCGTACCCTGGGAGGCGCGAGGCCGCCCTCAGTTGCGCGGCCCTGACGAGGAGGAATCGCAGGCCTTCAGCGCCGGCCCATGACTCAGACACCCACAGCTCAGACCCCCGCGCAGGAACAGGCGAGAGTGCAGTTCACCGTCCCGGCCAAACACCCCATGGTGACCGTGCTGGGTTCCGGCGACTCCCTCCTGCGCGTGATCGAGAAGGCCTTCCCGGGGGCCGACATCCATGTCCGGGGCAATGAGATCAGCGCGGTCGGCGATGCCGCGGAGGTTGCCCTCGTCTCGCGCGTTTTCGACGAGATGATGCTGGTGCTGCGCACCGGGCAACCGATGACGGAGGACGCGGTGGAACGCTCGATCGCCATGCTGAAGGCGAGCGAGAACGGGGAGAGCGACGGCCAGGAGACCCCGGCCCAGGTGCTCACACAGAACATCCTGTCCTCGCGCGGCCGCACGATCCGTCCCAAGACGCTCAACCAGAAGCGCTATGTGGACGCGATCGACAAGCACACCGTCGTCTTCGGCATCGGCCCCGCCGGTACCGGCAAGACCTATCTCGCCATGGCCAAGGCGGTGCAGGCCCTGCAGTCCAAGCAGGTCAACCGCATCATCCTGACCCGACCCGCGGTCGAGGCCGGAGAGCGCCTGGGCTTCCTGCCCGGCACCCTCTACGAGAAGATCGACCCGTACCTGCGCCCGCTCTACGACGCCCTGCACGACATGCTCGACCCCGACTCCATCCCGCGCCTGATGGCGGCGGGCACGATCGAGGTCGCCCCGCTGGCGTACATGCGCGGCCGGACGCTCAACGACGCCTTCATCATCCTGGACGAGGCGCAGAACACCAGCCCCGAGCAGATGAAGATGTTCCTCACCCGGCTCGGCTTCGACTCGAAGATAGTGATCACGGGTGACGTCACCCAGGTCGACCTGCCGAGCGGGACCAAGTCCGGCCTGCGCCAGGTGCAGGACATCCTGGAGGGCGTCGAGGACGTCCACTTCTCCCGGCTGTCGTCGCACGACGTCGTACGCCACCGGCTGGTGGGCCGTATCGTCGACGCGTACGAGCAGTACGACAACGAGCACGGCACCCAGAACGGCACGCACAAGAGCGGCGGCCGGGGCAAGTCCGGGCACAAGGGGAAGTAGACCGAGCAGCAGATGTCGATCGACGTCAACAACGAGTCCGGAACCGAGGTCGACGAGCGGGCGATCCTCGACATCGCCCGCTACGCGCTCGCGCGGATGCGCATCCACCCGCTCTCCGAGCTCTCGGTGATCGTCGTGGACTCCGGAGCGATGGAACAGCTCCACATCCAGTGGATGGACCTGCCCGGCCCGACGGACGTGATGTCGTTCCCGATGGACGAGTTGCGGCCGCCGTCCAAGGACGGTGACGAGCCCCCGCAGGGCCTGCTCGGCGACATCGTGCTGTGTCCCGAGGTCGCCGCCCGGCAGGGCGCCGAGGCGCCGACGCGGCACACCATGGACGAGGAGCTGCAACTGCTCACCGTCCACGGTGTGCTGCACCTGCTGGGCTACGACCACGAGGAGCCCGACGAGAAGGCCGAGATGTTCGGCCTGCAGGCCGCCATCGTGGACGGCTGGCGCGCGGAGAAGGGCATGACCGGCCCGTCCCCCGCCCCGACCGTGTCATGAGCCCCGGGCTCGTCCTCGGCGCGGTCGCCCTGATCGTCGTGGCCTGGCTGTTCGCCTGCGCGGAGACGGGCATCGCGCGCGTCTCCGGCTTCCGCGCCGAGGAGGCCGTGCGCTCCGGCCGCCGGGGCAGCGCGAAGCTCGCCAGGCTCGCCGCCGACCCCACCCGCTACCTCAACGTGGCGCTGCTGGTCCGCGTCGGCTGCGAGATGGCCGCCGCCGCGCTGGTCACCTACGCCTGCCTCCGGCAGTTCGACGGCACCGCCGAGGCCCTGCTGGTCGCCATCGCGGTCATGGTCCTCGTCTCCTACGTCGCCGTCGGCGTCTCCCCGCGCACCATCGGCCGCCAGCACCCGATGAACACGGCCACGGCGGCGGCGTACGTCCTGCTGCCGCTGGCCAGGATCATGGGGCCGATCCCGTCCCTGCTGATCCTCATCGGCAACGCGTTCACCCCCGGCAAGGGCTTCCGGCGCGGTCCCTTCGCCTCCGAGGCGGAACTGCGCGCGCTGGTTGACCTCGCGGAGCAGGAGTCGCTGATCGAGGACGAGGAGCGCCGCATGGTGCACTCGGTCTTCGAACTGGGGGACACCCTGGTCCGTGAGGTCATGGTCCCGCGTACGGACCTGGTGATGGTCGAGCGCTACAAGACCATCCGCCAGACCCTCACCCTCGCCCTGCGCTCCGGTTTCTCCCGGATGCCGGTGACCGGCGAGAGCGAGGACGACATCGTCGGCATCGTGTATCTGAAGGACCTGGCCCGCAAGACGCACATCAGCCGGGACGCGGAGGGCGAGCTGGTGGCCACGGCGATGCGGCCGGCGTTCTTCGTGCCCGACACCAAGAACGCCGGCGATCTGCTGCGCGAGATGCAGAAGGACCGCAACCACGTCGCCGTCGTCATCGACGAGTACGGCGGCACCGCCGGCATCGTCACCATCGAGGACATCCTCGAGGAGATCGTCGGCGAGATCACCGACGAGTACGACCGGGAGATCGCGCCGGTGGAGGAGCTGGGCGAGGACCGCTACCGGGTCACCGCCCGCCTCGACATCACCGACCTCGGCGAGCTGTACGGCCTGGAGGAGTACGACGACGAGGACGTGGAGACCGTCGGCGGACTGCTCGCCAAGCTGCTCGGCCGGGTGCCGATCGCGGGTGCGTCCGCCGTGGTCGGCCTGCCCGACGAGCGCCGGCTGCGGCTGACGGCGGAGGCGGCGGCCGGCCGCCGCAACAAGATCGTCACCGTGCTGGTGGAGCCGGTTGCGCCGGGGGACCCGGGGGAGCCGGTGGACCCGTCCCGGATCGAGGAGGAGCCGACGCGGTGACCCCGGAGGACCTGCGTGCCCTCTGCCTCTCCTTCGACGCCGTCGTGGAGGACTTCCCGTTCAACCCGGAGACCTCGGTCTTCAAGGTCCTGGGCAAGCTCTTCGCACCGACGGCCCTGGACGAGCGGCCCCCCGGCGGTCAGCCTCAAGTGCGACCCGGAGGACGCGGTCCGGCTCCGCGCCGAGCACCCCGGCCTGATCGTCCCGGGCCGGCACCTGCTGTGCTCTTCGGGGGGAACCCCCAGACCCCCCGAACGGCACTGGAACACGGTGACCGTCGACGGCGGTCTCCCGGACGGGCTGGCCCGGGAGCTGGTCGAGGCTCCTACGACCTGGTCGTCGCCGGCCTGCCGCGCGCGGAGCGGCTCCGGCTCGACCGGCCCTGAGGGAACGCGCCTGCGCGGGCTCCGCTGCGACTACGAACCTGCCCCCACGGGCTCGCCATGCCGGGAAAGGAACGGCAGAATAGAGAGTTGGCGGAACCGAAATGGTCCCACTCCGGGCTGCCGGCCAAGCAAACACGGAGTGGAACCCCTTGCGTTGGCGTCCGCCTCACGTGGCTCCGGTCTCACGACCGGGGCCACGTCCGTTACACGTGGGGAAGCACCCACTCCTCGACGATCTTCTGAATCGCGAGGATCAGGTTGAGCACGGGTGCCACCAGGGCCACCCTCTCCGCCCACGTGCGGGTGGTGCGACGCCCCTCCGGCTCCTCTTCGGCCATGGGGCTGTTTCTCCTTCCTGGTCCCTTGTTCACGGAGACCGCGGTGCTCCGTGACGTTCGTGACCAGTGGGCGAGAGCCCGATCGATGAGCCGGCGTCAACTTCGGTCCGTCCTTCCGAACCTCCCTTGCTGGCCAAGCGTGTTGCGCATACCGCCAGTGGAGTCCAGCGTAGCCTGGACATGGCCACCTGGGTAGATGCTTACAGCAAGCTCGCGAAACGACCTCTCATCTATGGAGCCTGCCTTCTGCACACTTCTTTCTGCTATATAGCTTTCCGACATCTCCGGTTGGCCATCCTTGTAGGGGATCAAAAGTGGCCGACCTGCGCGGACAGGGCTTCGATGGAGGTCTGAACAGTCGATGGGGAAGGTACGATGAGTAATCTACTTGTCTGCTATGTTGCATCGTGCGAGGTTCACTTCGAGGGAGAGCCATCATGACGGTGCCAAGTGCAGCCCTTCAGCGCTTGCGGCTCCGCACCGAACTCCGCAAAGCGCGCACCGCCGCGAGCCTCACGCAGCGGCAGGTCGCCGAGAAGATGGAGTGGAGCCCCTCCAAGCTGATCCGCATCGAGGCCGGTGAAGTGGGGATCTCGGTCAACGACCTGCGGCCCCTGCTTGACGCGTACGGCATCAAGGACCGGCGAAAGATCGACGACCTGCTCAGTCTCGCCCGCGGCAGTCGGCGGATGCCCTACAGCGAGTACCGCGACCTGTACAGCAAGGAGTTCCTCCAGTTCCTCGCCCTGGAGTCCGCGGCCTCGGCCATCAGGCACTACGGTGCCCTCCTGCTGCCGGGCCCGCTGCAGACCGAGGAGTACGCGCGGGCCATCATGCGTTCGTACGACAAGAACATCTCCGAAGAGCGCCTCGAGCGCGGTGTGGAACTGCGGATCGCACGTCAGGAAACGCTCATGTCGGGCGACAGGGAGCTCTTCTACATCCTCGACGAGGGGGTCGTGCGGCGCCATGTCGGCGGGCGCGGGGTGATGCGCGCCCAGTTGGAGCGCCTCGCCGAGCTGGCGGCCAGGCCGGGCATCACCATCCAGATCCTCCCGTTCACCGTCGGCGCCCACGCCGGCATCCAGGGTCCCTTCAGCCACTTCGAGTTCGAGGCGGACGAGATGCCGGACTCGTTGTATCTGGAGAATCCACGGGGTGACACGTACATCACCAACTCCCCTGAGGAGACGGGCCGTTACCTGGAGCGGTTCTGGGAGCTGGAGGACCTCGCCATCAAGGACGACGTGGAAACCCTGCTGCGGTCCCTCGCCGCCCGCCTGGAGGACGGCCGGGACGACCTGGAGCTGCTGATCGGTGACTCCGTGCTGTCCGCACAGGAGTGACCGCGCCGTTTCGCCGACCCGCCGCAGGGGTCCGGACCTTGGCGAGAAACCGCTCGTTCATATTCGTTCGGCGGCCCCTTATTCTGGAGTAGGTGCTGCGTATCCTCGCATCAGCCGCACGGGGGGCCGACCGACCTGGAATCCCACTCCTCGTCTCACGCCCGTGACATCGACGGCTGGCCTTCCGCACCCGGGGTGGAGGAGAAGCGTGGGCGGCTCATGGGCGTGGCGTAAAAGCAGCGCGAGCGATGGAGCGGAAGGGACCTGCGTGGAGGTCGCCTGGACGGGCCAGGCCGTGCTGGTGCGCCATTCGACGCGTCCGCACGGGTCGGTACTGGCCGTTCGAGCCGAGGCCTGGCACCGGTTCCTGGGCCTGGTGAAGAGTTCGGAGCCGTCGGCTCCGTCGTCGTAGCGGGCCACGACCGCGGCCCGCCCGCGGTGAGGGCGGGCGTCGCCGGCGGCAGGACGATGAGCCCGCAGGGCGGTGACGGGCCGGTGACTGCGTATGCTCGGCTCATGACCGAGCCCTCCGCCCTCGACCCCGAGGACCGCAAGATCGTCACTCTGGCCCGCTCCGCCCGCGCTCGTAACGGTGTGCCCGAGGGGGCCGCCGTACGGGATGAGAACGGGCGGACCTACGTCGCGGGGACCGTGGCCCTGGAGTCCCTGCGGCTGACCGCCCTGCAGACGGCGGTGGCGATGGCGGTGGCGTCCGGGGCGAAGTCGTTGGAGGCGGCGGCCGTGGTGACGACGGAGGAGTCGGTGCCGGCCGCGGACCTCGCGGCGGTACGGGACCTCGGCGGTCCCGGGACCCCGGTGCTGCTGGCCGGCCCGGACGGGACGGTCCGGGAGACGCTCGCCGCAGGCTGATCCCCGCGGGGTGTTACCGGCGGTAAATAGGCCGGATTTCCACCTTGTCGTCGCCTCGCCCTCCGCGCATCAATGGAACCGTCGAATCCGACGGGCCGTCAGACCCGGTCCGTCGGACCCCTTCGTCTCGTGCAGCGTCACCGCTCCCACCTGCCCGAGCACTTCCCCCCACGGAAAGGGAACCGGACTCCATGAGAGGCACACGAATCGGCACCGGCGCGTTTCTGGTCGCCGCCGTGGCGGCCTGCGGGCTCGCCTTCGCCCCCTCCGCCGCCGCCGTCGCCCCCGGGACGGCGACCGTCAACGCCGACTGCGGAAGCTGGGGCGGTGGTGCCGCCACCCTCACGGCCACCCAGAGCGGCACGTCCGCCACCGTCACCATCAACACCTCCGCGGTCACCGCGCCCCTCGCGATCAGCAAGGACTCGCTCGTCTCGCAGCTCACCCTGGTCAAGGCCGGCGGCGGCACCACCGTCTTCAAGGGCACCAAGAACCCGGCCATGGCGACCGGGGACGCCCTCGAGGTCGGTCCGCTCTCCGGGACCGTGGCGTCCGGCGACAGCCTGGAGGCGTTCGGCGGCACGCTGAAGGTGACCGCGTTCGGCTTCATCACCATCACGTGCACGGCCGGCGGACCGCAGTCACCGGGTCCGTTCGTCTTCGACTGATCCCCGGCCGCTCCCCGGTCCCTGCTCCCCAGTCCTCACCGGTCCGGGCGCCCCATCGGGTGTCCGGACCGGTGGGGTGTCCGGACCGGTGCGGGCGGGTGGTACGGCGGGGCCTTGGCGATCAGGGAGAATGGGCGGCATGAGTGTTCGTACCCAGTCATCCGAGCAGCCCGCCGAAGCTGTCCACCGGGCCGGCTTCGCCTGCTTCGTGGGCCGCCCCAACGCGGGCAAGTCCACCCTCACGAACGCTCTGGTCGGGCAGAAGGTGGCGATCACCTCCAACCGGCCGCAGACGACCCGGCACACCGTGCGCGGCATCGTCCACCGCCCCGAGGCGCAGCTGATCCTCGTCGACACCCCCGGCCTGCACAAGCCGCGCACGCTGCTCGGCGAGCGGCTGAACGACGTGGTCCGCACCACCTGGGCCGAGGTCGACGTGATCGGCTTCTGCCTTCCCGCGGACCAGAAGATCGGCCCCGGCGACCGCTTCATCGCCAAGGAACTGGCCGGGATCAAGAAGACCCCGAAGGTCGCCATCGTCACCAAGACCGACCTGGTGGACAACAAGACCCTGGCCGAGCAGCTCATCGCCGTCGACCGGCTGGGCCAGGAGCTGGGCATCACCTGGGCGGAGATCGTCCCGGTGTCGGCGACCACGGACAAGCAGGTCGACCTGCTGGCCGACCTGCTGATCCCGCTGATGCCCGAGGGCCCCGCCCTCTACCCCGAGGGCGACCTGACGGACGAGCCCGAGCAGGTCATGGTGGCGGAGCTGATCCGCGAGGCCGCCCTGGAGGGAGTCCGCGACGAGCTGCCCCACTCCATCGCCGTGGTCGTGGAGGAGATGCTGCCCCGCGAGGACCGCCCCGCCGACAAGCCCCTCCTGGACATCCACGCCAACCTGTTCATCGAGCGCACCAGCCAGAAGGGCATTGTCATCGGCCCCAAGGGCAAGCGTCTGAAGGACGTCGGCATCAAGTCCCGCAAGCAGATCGAGGCCCTCCTCGGGACCCCGGTGTTCCTGGACCTGCATGTGAAGGTCGCCAAGGACTGGCAGCGGGATCCGAAGCAGTTGCGGCGGCTGGGGTTCTGATGCGGGTGGGTGTTTCGGCGAGTGCCTGAGGGACGTCGGCATCAAGTCCCGTAAGCAGATCGAGGCCTTCCTCGGGACCCCGCCGCGCGGCGGTAGCCGCATGTCGATGCAGCCTGGACCTGCATGTGAAGGTCGCCAAGGACTGGCAGCGGGATCCGAAGCAGTTGCGGCGGCTGGGGTTCTGATGCGGGTGGGTGTTTCGGCGAGT